>NZ_PIJG01000048.1:0-25133 GCF_002809955.1 Geobacillus sp. Manikaran-105 | reverse complement strand
TGCATGTATTAGGCACGCCGCCAGCGTTCGTCCTGAGCCAGGATCAAACTCTCCAAAGAAAGTTGATTGGCTTTTGCTTCGGCCCATGCGGACCTCCGCATTTCGTCGCGCTTTGTTTCGTTCAGTTTTCAAGGAACGCTGTAAGTTGTCCTTTGTAAACAGCTCTTTTATATTATCATAACACTTTTTTGATGTCAACCACTTTTTTGCTTCGCTGTTGCCAAACTGCTTTTCCGAACAGCGACGTTTAAAAATATACCACTTTACCTCCAAAAATGCAAGATAATATTTTTAGGAAGTTTGCGGATCCCAATCCATGTTTATCCCCACCCCCGCTTTTGCCTACTCTGGCGCCAAGGAGTGGCAATTATGTTTCATAACCGCCATAGACCGCCGCATAAGATGTACATAGGACAACTGTTTAGGGAGGGATGGAAGCCATGTTTTACGCACTAAATGGGCGGACATTGAAAAAAGCTCTCATTATTATTTGTTCTGCTTTTTTCACTGCGGTCATCCTATACGCTTATGAAATGAACCGACCCGTGTTTTCGCTTTCCTCTGGGCCTAAGGCCGTGTACAAGGTGGACAATGACCGCGATGAGGTGGCATTGACGTTTGACATTAGCTGGGGGGATGAGAACGCGGAAAAAATTTTGGACGTATTGAAACAACACGGGATTAAAAACGCAACCTTTTTTTTATCAGCCTCATGGGCTGAACGCCATCCGTCCGTCGTAAAGCGGATCAAAGAGGAAGGGCATGAAATCGGCAGCATGGGGTATAATTTTGTCAATTATGCAGAACTCGAGAACGCTAAAATCCGCCAAGATTTAATGATGGCGGAGAAAGTGTTCGACATGTTAGGTGTGAAAAACGTCGAGTTGCTGCGCCCCCCGGGAGGGAATTTTAACAAAAAGGTGCTAAAACTTGCGGAGTCTCTCGGCTATACGGTTGTGCATTGGAGCGTTGACTCGAAGGACTGGCTGAATCCCGGCACAGAGCAAATTGTCGCCAACGTCACAAGCAATTTGGAGCCGGGCGATATTGTGCTCCTTCACGCGTCCGACTCGGCCAAACAAACGGCAAAGGCGCTGCCGAAAATTATTGCAGCCATGAAAGAAAACGGCTATAAAAACGCCAGCCTCTCTGAGCTGCTGGCCAACGGTGAAGCAGAAAGCAAAGGGATCGACTAAAAAGGGCGGGAGGCGGGTTTTCGCCTAAAAGCCGCCAGCCTTCCCTCAAGACTTTAGCATGGCCGCTGCAGTTGGATGATATCCTGATCATGTTTCCTTTTAGAATGAGCGGCCCGACAAAAAAGAACAGGCGGCGCTTTACGCGGACGATCCTGCGCCGCCTGTCAATTTATGCAGTATAAGAAGTTGATATGCATTGCATACTAGTAACGGAATCAGCATCAAATATAACCAGTCTCGGTCATTGATGCGCAAAACGGGAAACCATTCAATCACCGTTACCACGACCATAAAGAACAGCGCCGGGACGAATGCCCCTTTGTTCGTCTGCGCGCTTTTTATGTAGGCAACGGCTAAGCCAACCGCCAAAATAAACAAGGCGGTCAATACATACGGGATGATCGAATCGCCTTTATCCGCAAACACCATGTAGCGGAAATAGACTAGATCGAACAGCACGAACATGATCAAAACTAGCTGGACAGCGTTCCAGAGGGAACGGAACATGCCAAGTCCGAACCGATGGACGGTCAAATAGGCAAAAAAGCCCGCCTGGCTGATGACGCTGAAAATAAAGCCGACGCCGACATGCCAAAGCAATACGGCAAGAAATTCAATGACCTCGAAACGTACAAGGAGATGTCCAAACTCTTTCCAATTCAAAACTATCCCGACGGCTGCTGTCGCGATTCCGCCGATCAGCAGCGTGGTCAAAAATAAACGCACCCATTTGCGGCTGTTCACAGTTTGTTTCATCCTCCATTATTCAACATAGCCCGCTTAACATTTTACCAGCACCCTCTTGAAAAAGCCAGCTTCCATTCAGCCAAATGCATATTTTTTTCCCCAACATTCATATTAAAGGTGAGGGATTTTTGCAGAAAGGAGCTCATTTTTATGACCAAGTGCCTAATGCTCCTCTTGCTCAGTTTTCTCGTGCTCAGCTCATGTGCTCCCCAAGAAATCAGCCCTCCTCCCCCGGATTATGACGAAACGAAAAAAATGGTCGTCGACATTTTAAAAACAGATGAGGGGAAAAAGGCGATTCAAGATATTATGGCGGAAGACCAAATGAAGCAGCAACTTGTGATGGATCAAGCCGCTGTGAAAGATACACTCGAAAAGGTGCTGACATCGGAACAAGGGAAAAAATTTTGGGAAACCGCTTTAAAAGACCCGAAATTTGCCGAAAGCTTTGCCAAGGGACTGCAAAAGGAACATGAAAAAATGATAAAAGCGCTGATGAAGGATCCCGACTATCAACAGATGATGATGGACATTTTAAAAGATCCAGAAATGGAAAAGGCCATGATCGAAGTAGTGAAAAGCAAAGAGTTCCGCCAACACTTGCAAAAGGTAGTTACAGAAACGCTAAACAGCCCGCTGTACCAAGCCAAAATTCAAGATATGCTGACAAAAGCGGCGGAATCGCTCCAACAAGGCGCTGAAAAACAAGGAGAAGGGGAAGGAGAAGAAGGGGAAGAAAGCGGCGGAGGCAACCAACAAGGCGGGGGAGGATAATCAATCAAAAAAAGGTGTCCGGCGGGGGACGGGATCGCAACGTTCCAAAGAGCAGGCGATGCAATGCAGTTCCGCGCCATCGGACACCTTTTTCGTTATTCCCCTTAATATTTCTCCGCTATTTTGCGGGCGATGTCCATATAAATTTTTCCGATCGGATGATCTTCGGCGTAAATGGACGGAGCGAAATCATCATCGTTCCAGTCCGGCTGCTGAAGGGGCAGCTGCCCGAGCAACTCCGTGTTCAGCTCCTTTGCCAGCTTTTCCCCGCCGCCTTTGCCAAAGACGTATTCCCGCTCACCCGTTTTCCGGCTTTCGTAATACGACATATTTTCAATGACACCGATAATTTCGTGGTCGGTGCGCAGCGCCATCGCTCCGGCGCGGGCGGCGACAAACGCGGCGGTCGGGTGCGGAGTGGTGACGATAATTTCTTTGCATGACGGCAAAAGCGTGTGCACGTCTAACGCGACATCGCCGGTGCCTGGAGGCAAGTCGAGCAGCAAGTAATCCAAGTCGCCCCACTCAACTTCTTTGAAGAAGTTGTTCAGCATTTTTCCAAGCATCGGGCCGCGCCAAATGACCGGAGCATTGTCCTCGACGAAAAAGGCCATCGAAATGACTTTCACCCCAAACCGCTCGACGGGGATGATTTTATCGCCCCGCACTGTCGGACGCTGAGTAATTCCCATCATGTCTGGAACGCTAAACCCATAAATATCGGCGTCGATCAACCCGACTTTTTTGCCAAGCCGGGCGAGCGCGACCGCTAAGTTGACGGAAACCGTTGATTTTCCGACGCCGCCCTTGCCGCTGGCGATGGCGATATACGTCGTTTTTTGCGGATTGTCGCTGTATTTCTCAACCACTTCGCGCGGCAGTTCGGCAAACCGCAAGCCGACGGATGCGGCGCCAGCCTCTTTCAGCTGCTGGACGATCGCCGTTTGCACGCGCAGTTGGTCAGGCGTGCCGGTTTTGGCAAGCGCGATCTTTACGCTGACATGGTTTTTCTCTTCCTTAATTTTAATTTCTTGAATGGCGTTTGTTTCCTTAAAGGTCTTGTTTAAAAACGGGTCTTTCATGTTTTCAAGAATGGCTCGCACTTCGTTTTCCGTCAGCATCGTATTCACCAACCCTTTTTCAAATCAATAGTTCCCTTATATATTTACTATACCATAAACCGCCAGATGGCTTCCATTTCGGCCCCCTGCCTGTCCCGGCTTTTCGACATTCGTTACATTGAGTGTTCTTTTCAGATGTATGAATGGCGATGGCGCGCTTTTGGACGGGGGAGAACGGTTCTCTCGCCTTGGCCGTTCTTCCCCGCTTGGAAGCAGGGCCTTTCCCGCTTCGGGACGATAAAAAACCTCGCTATTCGCGAGGGGTAGGTTCGTTCGAAAAGTAACGCAGCACTCCTTTGTAAATCGAGGCGGCGAGTTTCGTCTGGTAATGGTCAGAGGCGAGCAGCTCCCGCTCGTCCGGATTCGATAAAAATCCAACTTCAACGAGCGCTCCGGGCTTTTTGGCATGTTTTAGCAAATAAACGGTATCAATCATTTTCGCTACCCGGTGGGTGTTTTCCAAGTTGCGCCGCAACTCGGCTTGGATGAATTTGGCGAGCCGCTCGTTTTCGATGAGCGAGCCGTAATAAAACGTCTGTGCCCCCCGCCAGCGCGGGGATGGAATGGCATTGAGGTGAATGCTGATAAACAAATCCGCATCGGAATGGTTAATGAATGATGTTCGTTCGTGCAAATCTTCCGTTTTCCGCCGGCTGTAGCCGCGCGTGGACGGGCTGGCCAAATCGCGGTCTGTCTCCCGCGTCATCAGAACGAGCGCTCCTTGTTGCTGCAAGTAGTCCCGCAATTTTTTCGCGACGTTGAGCGCGATTTCTTTTTCCAGCACCTCGCCACCGACCGCCCCGCCATCCGGCCCGCCATGGCCGGGGTCTAGGACGATAATTCGCCCGGACAATGGGAGATTCCACGGTTTTGTTGAGGTCAGATCAGAAAATAAAGACGGAAATAACAAAATTCCCGCAATGGCAGCCGCGGCAAAGGCGACAAGCCACTTCCATTTTTCTTTCATCGTTTCTCCTCCCGCACGTTTCCCTTCTCTATCTTATATGGGACAAGGGGCGGGAATAGAACTTATTCAGTGAAGTTTTAGGCGGCGCCGTTTTTTTCCCCGTTCAAACCCTTCGGTCCACCAGCCGACGATATATTGCTCGCAGGCGTAATAGAGCGACTGGCCGAGCAGATCGTCGTCGATGTTGCCCCAAAAGCAGAGAAAATCAAAAAGTGTGTCAATTAAATATTTCTCCTCTTGCGCGCAACGTCGGCGCACGCTGTCCACAGACTCCCCATAATAGCCGAACCGGCTGTAATGGGCGCCGAGCAAATACGCTTCAATGGCCAGATCAATGCAGCCTTCCTCAACAGTAGATGGGAAAATCCGGTACATTTGATAGAAAGGGGTAAAATGTTCCAACACTTTGGCCCGCAATTTCTCCAGCGACAACTCCCGCAGCATTTTCCGCTCATAGCGGAGCTGCTTTTCCTGCCTTTTTTCCGCGAATGAAGTGATGACTGTCATCGTGTTTCACGCTCCTTTACGATGTAGTGTTTAACGATCGAACGCAAACATGCGCGCGGGCCAAAGGCAGAAATAAGCAAAAAACCCAGCCAAACTGGCTGGGTTGGACAACACGGTTAACGTTTCGAGAACTGCGGAGCGCGGCGGGCGCCTTTGAGCCCGTATTTTTTCCGCTCTTTGACGCGGGCATCGCGCGTCAGCAAGCCAGCGCGCTTCAATACGGTGCGGAATTCCGGATCGACTTGAAGCAACGCGCGGGCGATGCCGTGGCGAATGGCGCCCGCTTGGCCGGCAAATCCGCCGCCGTGAACGTTCACCAACACGTCGTAGCTGCCGAGCGTTTCTGTCAGTACAAGCGGTTGCTTTACCATTTCGATAAGCGCTTCTGTCGGAATATATTCACGAATGTCTTGTTTGTTGACGATGATGCGTCCATCGCCCGGGACGAGGCGGACGCGAGCAACCGAGCTTTTGCGACGACCTGTACCGTAATATTGTACTTGTGCCAAAATAAATACCCTCCCTTGTCAATTATCCGCGAAGTTCGTATACTTCCGGTTTTTGCGCTTGATGCGGGTGTTCGCTTCCGCGGTAAACATGCAGTTTTTTGAACATTTGACGGCCAAGGCTGCCTTTTGGAAGCATGCCGCGCACCGCCCGTTCAATCATTTGTTCCGGATAATTCGTGCGCATTTCGAGCGCCGTTCTCACTTTCAAACCGCCTGGATATAAGCTGTGGCGATAGTACAATTTTTTCGTTAACTTTTTCCCTGTCAGTTCCACTTTGTCAGCATTGATGACGATCACATGATCCCCGCAGTCAACGTGCGGAGTGAATGTCGGTTTATGTTTGCCGCGCAACAGCGCTGCGACTTCGCTGGCCAGACGACCCAACGTTTTGCCGGCTGCGTCGACAACGTACCATTTACGCTCTACTTCATTCGGTTTCGCCATATAAGTCGTACGCAATGTAGTTCCCTCCTAAAAAGAAAAATGAACAAGTAAAGTTGTTTATTTCAACACGATTGCTGTCCGGGGCTAATCGTGGAAAATACATGCCATATGATATAATAGCTTGCCGGAACGCCAATGTCAAGAAGATGTTACACGGGGACTCGTTGTCTTCACTTATGGCGCCCCGGTTTTTTGTCATCTAAAAGCGTGAGACGACTTTCGAACACGGTGTTCACCACCGGTCAACTGACGGCGAAAAACTCATCATCATAGTACACCCGCCATAAATACAATCCTTCCGCCGGCGCCGTCGGGCCAGCGAGTCTCCGGTCTTTGGCTGCAAGCAATGCTGCAATGTCTGCCGGGGACCGCCTCCCTTGGCCAATTTCAAGCACTGTGCCGACGATGATGCGCACCATGTTGTACAAAAAGCCGCTGCCGATGAACCGGAATTCCATCATCGAACCGTCGGTTTCCACCTCTGCCTGGTAAATGGTGCGTATGCGATCCTCCATTTCCGTTTTGGCGGAGCAGAAGCTCGTAAAGTCATGCGTCCCGATCAGTTGGCGAAGCGCTTCATCCATGGCGCCGATATGCAGCGGGTATGGATGCCACGCGCAGTAATGGCGGCGAAAGACGTCGCGGTCGGCGGCAGTCCACACTTTGTAGCGGTACTCTTTTGCCTTGGCCGAAAAGCGGGCATGAAAGGTGCTGTCTGCCTCCTCTGCCGAACGAACGGCGATATCGTCCGGAAGCTGGGCGTTTAACGCTCTTTTCCACTGTTCAGGAGAAAGCACAAGCGCCGTATCGAAGTGGATGACTTGCCCATAGGCGTGAACCCCGGCATCCGTCCTCCCGGAAGCCGTTACACGCACGGCTTTCCCTTTATGCATCCGTTTGAGCACTTCCTCAATCTCGCCTTGCACCGTCCGTTTTCCCGGCTGAATTTGATAACCGGAAAAATGGGTGCCGTCATACGCTACCACGCATTTGATCCGTCTCGTCATGGCCTTCCTCCGCTATGAGCGTAATAAAAAGAGCAACAGCGCCAGCAGGGCCGTAGCGGCTAACAACACGGTGTCTGCCGGCTTCCAAGCAAGCTGGCGGAGTTTCGTCCGCCCTTCGCCGCCGCGGTAGCCGCGCGCTTCCATCGCCGTCGCCAGCTCATCCGCCCGCTTGAACGAACTGATAAACAGCGGCACAAGAAGCGAGACGATCGCCTTCATCCGCTCAGAGAACCGGCCGCCGGAAAAGTCGACGCCGCGGGCGGCTTGCGCTTTCATAATTTTTTCTGTTTCTTCCATTAAAGTTGGAATGAAGCGGAGCGAAATCGCCATCATTAAGGCGAGCTCATGAACCGGCACGCGCCATTTTTTCAATGGACTAAGCAAGCTTTCGACGCCATCGGTCACTTCAATCGGCGTTGTCGTCAGCGTCAGCATCGTCGTCATGAGCACAAGGAGCAAAAATCGCATGGAAATAAAAATTCCTTGCCGAATGCCGCCTTCGTAAACGGACAGCGCGCCAATCCGGTAGAGGACATCCCCTTCTTTCGTCATCAATACATGCAATAACAACGTAAACAACACGACCCATAAAATCGGCTTTAAGCCGCGCAAAATGAAAGAAAGCGGGATGCGCGACAGGGCTGCAAAAGCAAACGTAAACAACGACAGCACCGCATACGTCACTGCATTATTCGCCAAAAAAACGATGAAAACATAGGCGAATACGATCAGCAGCTTCGCCCGCGGATCTAAGCGGTGAATGAGCGAATGGCCGGGCACGTATTGCCCGATAATGAAATGATTAGTCATGAATGCTCACCCTAGAAAACAGTTGCTGGATGGCCTCCACCGTCTGTTCGATCGTCAAACACGGAGAGGGAATGGCGACCCCAAACCGCGCTTCCAGCTCCCGCTTCAACTTGACCGTCTCCGGTACGCTAAGGCCAATGGCGGCAAGCCGATCGGCATCGCGGAACACCTCTTCCGGCGCTCCCTGCCCCCACACCGTCCCTTCATGCATGACGATGATTTGGTCGGCATAGCGGGCGGCATCTTCCATACTATGAGTCACGAGCACCGTTGTTAACCGTTTTTCGCAATGAAGACGGTAAAACATCTCCATAATCTCTTTTCGCCCGCGTGGGTCCAGCCCAGCGGTCGGTTCATCAAGCACCAGCACTTCCGGTTCAAGCGCCAGCACGCCGGCAATGGCGACGCGCCGCATTTGCCCGCCGCTTAAATCGAACGGCGATTTGGCCAACACATCCTCGCTGAGCCCGACTAGTTTGATAAGCTCTCGCGCTTTCCGTTTCGCCTCTTCTTCGGAAACGCCGAAATTAAGCGGGCCAAAACAAATATCCTTCTCGACCGTTTCCTCAAACAACTGGTGTTCCGGAAATTGGAACACAATCCCAACCTTTTTGCGCAGCGGTTTGAGCTGCTTCGGCCGCTTGTCGCCGGTGACGATCTCATCGCCGATTTTTATCGTGCCGCTTGTCGGTTGCAGCAAGCCGTTTAAGTGTTGAAGGAGCGTCGATTTGCCCGAACCGGTGTGGCCAACGATGGCGACGTATGCCCCGCTGGGAATCGACACATTCACATTATACAGCGCCCGGCGGGCGAGCGGCGAACGGGCATTGTATACATGTTCTACTTTTTCGAATACAATGTCCATAGCTCTTCGACCAACTCCTCCGTCGTCAAGTGTGCGGAACGAAGCGGAATGCCTTGTTCCCGCAAACGGCTGCCCATTTTCACGGCAAACGGCAAATCAAGGCCGATGCGCTCGAGCTTGCCCCCAAGCCGAAAGATTTGCTCCGGCGTCCCTTCCGCCATGACCTCACCTTTGTTCATCACGATGATGCGGTCGGCTTTCGCCGCTTCCTCCAAATCGTGCGTGATCGACAATACTGTAATGCGCTGTTGCCGGTTCAAGCGGCGAACCGTCTCGAGCACCTCTTCCCTTCCCCGCGGGTCGAGCATCGATGTCGCTTCATCCAAAATGATCATATCAGGGTGAAGCGCCAAAATGCCGGCGATAGCGACACGCTGCTTTTGCCCGCCGGAAAGCCGGTGCGGCTCGTGTTCGAGAAACGCCTCCATATGCACCAGGCGGATGGCTTCACGGATGCGCTCAATCATTTCATCGCGCGGAACACCATTATTTTCAAGGGCAAAGGCGATATCATCCTCGACAGTTGTCCCGACAAATTGGTTATCTGGATTTTGAAACACCATGCCGACGCGCCGGCGCACCTCCCAGACGGTCGTTTCATCGAGAGGGCGCCCAAACAGGCGAATGACGCCCCGCTCCGGCCGAAGCAAACCGATTAACAGCCGGGCAACGGTCGACTTGCCGGATCCGTTATGGCCGACAATCGCCAGCCACTCCCCGCGTCCGGCCTGGAAGCTCACGTTTTGCACTGCATACTCCGATTGGTTCGGATAACGGAAATACACTCCTTCGATCGAAAGGATCGGTTCGGCCATGATTGTTTCTCCTCGCCTTGGCACGTTTCCGGCCGTGCCTTGCTAAATGATGGTAAACAAAAAAAGGGCATAGATCCAGTTCAAACGAAACTGTCTCGCCCTTGTTGAAATGAAACCGTTACACGAGCTCAATAATGACCATCGGCGCCCCGTCTCCGCGGCGAGGACCAAGTTTCATAATGCGTGTATAGCCGCCTTGGCGGTCTTGGTAGCGCGGCGCAATGTCACTGAACAGCTTTTGCAGTGCATCTTGGCCGGTTTCACTGTTGGCGACTTCCTTGCGGATAAATGCCGCTGCTTGACGACGGGCATGCAAATCGCCGCGTTTGCCGAGCGTGATCATTTTTTCGATAACCGAGCGCAATTCTTTTGCTCGCGCTTCCGTCGTTTCGATGCGTTCATTGATGATTAAATCTGTCGCTAAATCGCGAAGCAATGCTTTCCGTTGAGAAGTCGTGCGTCCTAGTTTTCTGTACGACATCAAATGTCCCTCCCTTTTAAAATGATGTGTTCCTCATTGCTGTCGTAGTCGATCGGCGCTTAATGCCAAATCTATGGCCAACGCGCATGTCCGCCCCACCGGGCGGGGCTGGCGCTTAATCGTCTTTACGGAGGCTAAGCCCCAGCTCCGCTAACTTCGCTTTCACTTCTTCGAGCGATTTGCGGCCGAGGTTGCGCACTTTCATCATATCCTCTTCCGTTTTTTGCGTCAGCTCCTGAACGGTGTTAATGCCGGCACGCTTCAAGCAGTTGTAGGAACGGACAGACAGATCGAGCTCCTCGATCGTCATTTCCAGCACTTTTTCTTTTTGATCGTCCTCTTTCTCTACCATGATTTCAGCATTTTGCGCTTCATCCGTCAAGCCGACAAAAATGTTCAAGTGCTCGGTTAAAATTTTCGCCCCAAGGGAAATGGCTTCTTTCGGCCCGATGCTCCCATCGGTCCAAACGTCGATCGTCAATTTGTCATAGTCGGTCACTTGGCCGACCCGTGTATTTTCGACCTGATAGGAAACACGGGAGACCGGCGTATAGATGGAGTCGATCGGAATCACGCCGATTGGCTGGTCCTCGCGCTTGTTCGCCTCGGCCGGGACATACCCACGTCCCCGTCTGGCGGTCATGCGCATGCGCAGGCGACCGCCTTCCGCCAGCGTAGCAATATGAAGGTCCGGGTTTAAAATTTCTACATCGCTGTCGTGAGTAATATCGGCAGCCGTGACAACTCCTTCACCCTGCACATCAATTTCCAACGTTTTCTCTTCGTCTGAATAAATCTTCAACGCCAATTTTTTGATATTCAAGATGATGGCTGTCACATCCTCGACGACGCCGTCAATCGTTGAAAACTCGTGCAGTACACCGTCGATTTGCACCGATGTCACAGCCGCACCAGGGAGTGAAGACAATAGGATACGACGTAAGGAGTTCCCTAAAGTTGTACCATATCCACGCTCAAGCGGTTCGACGACGAATTTGCCGTATTTGGCATCTTCGCTCAGTTCGACCGTTTCAATTTTCGGCTTTTCAATTTCAATCATCGATTATTATACCCTCCTTCAAAACGTCGAGACCCCGACCAAACGGTACACGCCTAATAACATTCCCCCATGAATCTCTCTCTTTCAGCTTGCCGGCGGCCAAAGCCGGCTTCCCTGTCACGGTCTTTATCATATCCCATTATTGACAATGGTTCAAATTCTATACAGGGGCGTTACACGCGGCGACGTTTTGGCGGACGGCATCCATTGTGCGGGATTGGAGTGACGTCTTTGATCGCCGTAATTTCCAACCCGGCTGCCTGCAACGCACGGATCGCTGCCTCACGGCCAGCCCCCGGACCTTTGACGTTCACTTCGACCGTTTTCATGCCGTGTTCCATCGACGCTTTCGCTGCCGCTTCGGCTGCCATTTGCGCCGCAAACGGCGTCGATTTACGCGAGCCTTTGAATCCGAGCGAACCGGCGCTCGCCCAGGCGATGGCGTTGCCATGAACGTCCGTAATCGTCACGATCGTGTTGTTGAAAGTCGAACGGATATGAGCGATGCCAGTGTCAATATTTTTTCTCACCCGGCGTTTGCGAGTGTTTGTTCTGCGTGCCATTCGTCAAATGACCTCCTTTGCGTGATTATTTTTTCTTATTCGCTACCGTACGGCGCGGACCTTTGCGCGTGCGGGCATTGTTTTTCGTGTTTTGGCCGCGAACCGGCAATCCGCGGCGATGGCGGAGTCCGCGATAGCAACCGATTTCCATCAGCCGTTTAATGTTTAACGATACTTCGCGGCGCAAATCCCCTTCCACTTTTAAGCGGCCGACGATTTCGCGAATGCGGCCAAGCTCTTCTTCCGTTAAGTCACGGACGCGCGTGTCTTCCGATACCCCTGCTTCTTTTAAGATTTTTTGCGCCGTTGGTTTGCCGATCCCGTAAATGTATGTTAACGAAATGACTACGCGCTTGTCGCGCGGAATGTCAACACCTGCAATACGTGCCATCGTAGTACACCTCCTTGGAAATTACCCTTGACGTTGTTTGTGTTTTGGATTTTCACAAATGACCATGACTTTGCCGCGTCTGCGAATAACTTTGCATTTTTCGCAAATCGGTTTGACAGATGGTCTCACTTTCATGTTGTTTACCTCCTTATTAAACGGAGTGCAATCTTTTATTTATACCGATACGTGATTCGTCCACGCGTCAAATCATAGGGCGACAATTCCACCGTCACTCGGTCGCCGGGCAAAATGCGGATGAAGTGCATGCGGATTTTGCCGGACACATGGGCCAATACCGTATGCCCATTTTCTAATTCTACACGAAACATCGCATTTGGCAATGTTTCAATGACGGTGCCTTCTACTTCAATGACATCGTCTTTTGCCATCGAGCGGCTCCCCCTCCTTCGAATGAGTAACATTGTGTTACGCAAAACCGGACGGACATAAGGCGGCGCAATTGTCCACGGTGAACGGGAAGGTCGGTAAGCGGCCGCCTTGATCGCGGAATCGACAAAACAGCTTTAGACAACTGCAAACGTTGAAAACGGTTCGCCGATCTGCCCGAGCGCCTCGAGGCGGCTCTACCTCGATCCGTTCACGTTAAAATTTCATAGCCATTTTCCGTAATCACAATCGTATGTTCAAAATGGGCACACCGTTTTCCGTCCGCCGTCACGACGGTCCAGTCATCAGCCAACGTTTTGACATGGCGGCTGCCCGCATTGACCATCGGTTCGATGCATAGCGTCATCCCCGGACGCAAAATCGGCCCTTTATTCGGCGGCCCATAATGCGGGACTTGCGGGTCTTCATGTAAGTGTTGACCAATTCCATGCCCCACATACTCGCGAACGACGGAAAAATGGTGCGCTTCAACATACGTTTGAATCGCATGAGAAATGTTCGTCAAACGAGCGCCTGGCTTCGCCTCGGCGAGTCCGACATACAACGATTGTTCTGTTACGTCGAGCAGCCGCTTCGTCTCCGCATCGATCTCCCCAACGGGATACGTCCAGGCGGAGTCGGCGTGATACCCTTCATACTGGGCGCCCACATCGATCGTAATAATGTCGCCCTCGCATAACACGCGGTCGCCGGGAATGCCGTGCACAAGCTCCTCATTGACTGAAGCGCAAATGCTTCCCGGGAACCCTTGGTATCCTTTAAACGATGGAACGGCGCCATGGGAACGAATCACTTCCTCCGCGATGGCATCCAGTTCCTTTGTCGTGACCCCGGGGCGAATATGGTTTTTCAACTCTTCCAACGTAGCGGAAACAATTTTTCCAGCCTCGCGCATGAGGGCGATTTCGTGCGCGGTTTTGCAAATGATCATCGAGCAAGTCCCCCGAGCAATTCACGAATATCGGCAAACACCTTTTCCATGTCCTGTTCGCCGTTAATGTGGCGCAAATAGCCTTTTTGTTCGTAAAAGTCAAGGAGCGGCTTCATTTGTTTCATATTCACTTCGAGCCGGTTCGCCACTGTCGCTTCGTTATCATCGGCGCGCTGGTACAATTCCCCCCCGCACTTATCGCAAACACCCGGTTTCGCCGGCGGATGAAAAACAAGATGGTACGTCGCTCCGCAGTTGCGGCAAATCCGTCTGCCGGTCAAGCGCTCCATTAAAACGTCTTGGCGGACATCGATATGGATGACATAGTCAAGTTTGCGGCCGATGTCGGCCAACATCGTTTCTAGCGCCTCCGCTTGAGCGACCGTGCGCGGGAATCCATCGAGCAAAAAACCGTTTTGGCAATCGTCTTTGCTCAGCCGTTCACGGACAATGCCGATCGTCACTTCATCCGGAACAAGGTCGCCGCGGTCCATATATTGCTTCGCTTGAAGCCCTAGCGGCGTTCCTTCCTTCATCGCCGCCCGAAACATATCGCCCGTTGAAATGTGCGGAATACCGTAAGCCGCTACGATTTTCTCGGCCTGCGTGCCTTTGCCGGCACCCGGAAGCCCCATCAGCACTAAATTCATCCTAACTCCCCCTATCGGCAAGGGATGCCCGCTCTTGCCTTCTTTATTTGATGAATCCACGGTAATGACGTTTCACCAGCTGGCTCTCAAGCTGTTTCATTGTCTCCAGCGCCACGCCGACGACAATGAGCAAGCTCGTACCGCCAATTTGCGCAGAAGGTGGCAAGTTCGCAACGTTCACGAAGAACACCGGCAGCACGGCAATGACCGCTAAAAAGACAGAGCCGACGAGCGTCAGCCGGTACAAAATTCTCGTTACATACTCTTGTGTATTCTTTCCAGGACGGATGCCTGGAATGTAGCCGCCTTGCTTCTTCAAATTCTCCGCCATTTGCTCCGGGTTGACTTGGACGAACGCATAAAAGTACGTAAACGCGATAATAAGCACGACGTAAATCGTCATGCCAATCGGATGGGTATAATCAAACGTTCGGCGAATCCACAATGTTACATCATTCGTACCAAAAAACGATGCGATCGTCGGTGGTGCAATTAAAAATGAGATCGCAAAAATCACTGGAATAACCCCGGCCGGGTTCACTTTTAACGGCAAGTGGGTGGAATGGCCGCCAACCGGACTCCGGCCTTCAAGCCGTTTGGCATATTGGATCGGAATTTTCCGGAACGCCTGCTGGATGTAAATGACCCCAACGATGACGGCGATGACCGCCAACGCCACGAGCAGGAGCCGGACGATGCGCAAAAACAAATCTTCCCCGACATTTTCAAACTGCTGGGCGTAGATTTGGTTTAGGACTGTCGGAATGCCGGAGACGATCCCTGCAAAAATAATGATCGAAATCCCATTTCCGACGCCTTTGGCGGTGATTTGCTCACCGAGCCACATTAAAAATGCGGTGCCGGCCGTCAAGACGACCGCGATCAGCAAATACGTGCCGATGCCCGGATTTCGAATGAGCATCCCGCCGGCTAAATTGTTGAAGCCGTACGACATGCCGAGCGCTTGGATAAACCCGAGCACGACCGTGAAATAGCGGGTAAACTGAGCTAATTTACGCCGGCCAACCTCGCCTTGCTTCGACCATTCTGTAAATTTCGGAACGACGTCCATTTGCAGCAGCTGGACGATAATCGACGCGGTGATGTAGGGCATAACCCCCATGGCAAAAATTGAAAAGTTTTGCAGCGCCCCGCCGCCAAAAATGTTCAGGACGCCGAACGAATTTAATTCATCTTGCAGCTTGAGCACATCGGTGTTCACGCCCGGAACCGGGATGAACGTTCCGATGCGGAACACGATCAGCATAAGAAGAGTGAAAATGATTTTGTTTCGAATATCACTGACGCGCATAAAGTTGGAGATTGTCCGAAACATTAAATCACCTCAGTTTTACCGCCAGCCGCTTCAATGGCCTCTTTCGCCGATGCTGAGAATTTATGTGCTTTGACCGTCAGTTTTTTCTCGATTTGGCCTTTGCCTAAAATTTTCACACCCGATTTCAACTTGCTAATAACGCCCGTTTCAAGGAGCAATTCCGGCGTTACTTCCGTTCCGTCTTCAAAACGGTTCAGTTTTTCCAAGTTCACGACTGCATATTCTTTCCGGTTGATGTTCGTGAAGCCGCGCTTCGGCAAACGGCGGAACAACGGCGTTTGACCGCCCTCAAAACCGAGGCGAACCCCTCCACCCGAGCGGGCATTTTGACCTTTTTGACCACGTCCGGACGTTTTGCCGTTGCCTGACCCGATCCCGCGGCCAACGCGGACCGCTTTCTTCCGGGAACCCGGCGCTGGTTGCAATTCATGAAGTTTCATGGCGAAGCACCTCCTTACGATTATTCCTCAATTTCTTTCACTTTGACCAGATGAGCGACTTTGTTGATCATCCCGCGGATGGCAGGATTGTCGTTATGGACGACCGTTTGATGCATTTTCCGCAAGCCGAGCGTTCTGACGGTAATGCGCTGATCTTCCGGACGGCCAATCACGCTGCGCGTGAGGGTAATCGCCAGTTTTTTTGCCATGATCGTTCCCTCCTTATCCTAACAGTTCCTCGACTGTTTTGCCGCGCAATTTTGCTACGTCTTCGGCGCGTTTTAATTGTTTCAACCCATCGAACGTGGCGCGCACCATGTTGATTGGCGTGTTCGAGCCGATCGATTTTGACAAAATGTCGCTGATGCCCGCCAGCTCTAATACGGCACGGGCCGGACCGCCGGCGATAACCCCGGTACCTTCAGAGGCCGGTTTTAAAATGATTTCCCCAGCGCCGAAGTGGCCGATGACTTCATGTGGAATCGTTGTGCCGACGATCGGCACTTCAATTAAGTTTTTCTTCGCATCTTCAATGGCTTTGCGGATCGCTTCCGGAACTTCTTGCGCTTTCCCGGTGCCAAATCCGACGTGGCCGTTTTTATCGCCGACGATGACGAGAGCTGAAAAGCGCAGGCGACGTCCGCCTTTCACGACTTTTGCTACACGGTTGACCGCGACTACACGCTCTTCGAGTTCGAGTTTATTTGGATCGATACGACGCATCGTTGTCCCTCCTTTGTGATTAGAATTCCAGACCGGCTTCGCGGGCGGCATCCGCTAGTGCTTTCACCCGGCCATGGTACAAATATCCGCCGCGATCGAAGACGACTTGTTTGATGCCTTTTTCCAACGCCCGTTTGGCGACAAGTTCGCCGACTTTTTTCGCCGCCTCAATGTTGTTCGTCGAATCTAAGCCGAACTCTTTATCCAATGTCGACGCGCTGACAATCGTTGCTGATTTTGTATCATCAATAATTTGTGCATAAATATGTTTGTTCGAACGGAACACGCTCAACCGCGGACGTTCAGTCGTGCCGAAGATTTTTTTCCGGATGCGCGCGTGTCTTCTTTTGCGGACCGCGTTTCGGTCAACTTTTGTGATCATCGAGTGTCACTCCTTTCGCTTCGCTATGCCGCGTTATTTACCAGTTTTGCCTTCCTTCAGGCGCACCAATTCGCCTTCGTAGCGAATGCCTTTGCCTTTATACGGCTCCGGCGGGCGTACAGCACGAATGTTGGCTGCCAATTCGCCGACGCGTTGTTTGTCTGCCCCTTTGACGATAATTTTCGTTTGGGACGGCACTTCGATTTCGAGCCCTGCTTCTGGCTCAATTTCTACCGGATGGGAGTAACCAACGTTCAACACAAGCTTTTTCCCTTGTTTGGACGCCCGGTACCCGACACCAACGAGTTCGAGCGCTTTTTCATACCCTTTCGAAACGCCTTCGACCATGTTGGCGAGCAAGCTGCGCGTCGTGCCGTGGAGCGCGCGGTGATGTTTTTCATCGCTTGGGCGCGTAACGGTGATCACATTGCCCTCAACAGTGATCGTCATATCCGGATGGAACGTGCGGGTTAATTCCCCTTTCGGCCCTTTGACCGTAACGGTATTGCCGTTCACAGTAACGGTGACACCGGCAGGAATTTCAATTGGTTTTTTGCCGACACGTGACATGTCAAACACACCTCCATTCTTGAGCAAATAAATTACCAAACGTAGGCGATTACTTCGCCGCCCGTGCCTTTTTGCCGTGCTTCTTTGTCCGTTAAGATGCCTTGCGATGTCGAAAGAATCGCGATGCCTAAGCCGTTTAAGACGCGCGGCACTTCATGAGCCTTGACGTATACGCGCAAACCGGGTTTGCTGATGCGTTTCAGCCCTGTAATGACGCGTTCATTGTTCGGGCCGTACTTCAAGAAGATGCGGAGAATGCCTTGTTTGTTGTCTTCGATATATTCATAATCACGAATAAACCCTTCGCGCTTTAAAATTTCGGCGATTTCCCGCTTGATTTTCGAAGCCGGGACTTCGAGCTTTTCGTGACGAACCATATTCGCATTCCGAATGCGGGTCAGCATATCAGCAATTGGATCTGTCATCACCATTTTGTTTTACCTCCTTCCCAATCAATGGGTTGATTACCAGCTGGCTTTTTTGATGCCAGGAAGTTGACCTTTATATGCGAGTTCACGGAAACAAATACGGCAAAGTTTAAACTTGCGGTAAACCGAATGCGGGCGGCCGCAGCGCTCGCAGCGGGTATACGCTCTTACTTTAAACTTCGGCGTCCGTTTTTGTTTCGCGATCATCGATTTTTTAGCCACGATTTCGCCTCCCTTGCCTTATGGGATCATTATTTTTGGAATGGCATGCCCAGCAACGCCAGCAGTTCACGCGCTTCTTCGTCCGTGTTGGCCGTTGTGACGATCACGATATCCATGCCGCGCACTTTGTTCACTTTATCGTAGTCAATCTCCGGGAAAATGAGCTGCTCTTTAATGCCGAGCGTATAGTTGCCGCGGCCATCGAACGCTTTTTTCGATACCCCGCGGAAGTCGCGCACGCGCGGGAGCGAGACCGAGATCAACTTATCAAGAAATTCATACATCCGTTCACCGCGCAACGTTACTTTTGCACCGATCGGCATCCCTTGGCGGAGACGGAAGCCCGCAATCGATTTTTTCGCGCGCGTCACAACCGGACGCTGGCCGGCGATCAACGTCAGCTCTTCGACGGCGCTGTCTAATGCTTTCGGGTTTTGCACCGCGTCGCCGACACCCATGTTGATGACGATTTTTTCGATTTTCGGCACTTGCATGATCGATTTATAGTTGAACTTGCTCATCAGAGCAGGAACGACTTCTTTTACATACTTCTCTTTTAGGCGGTTCATAAAGGTACCTCCTTTCCTGCGTCACGATTATTTATCTAAAATCTCTCCGGATTTTTTCGCGTAGCGCACTTTTTTACCATCGACAATTTTGTAGCCGATGCGCGTCGGTTCGCCTGTTTTCGGATCTAACGGCATCACTTTTGACACATGGATCGGCGCCTCTTTTTCAATGATGCCGCCTTGCGGATTCGCTTGCGACGGTTTCGCATGCTTTTTCACAATGTTGACGCCCTCAACGATGACGCGGTTTTTCTTCGGAAACGCCGCCAGGATGACGCCTTGTTTGCCTTTGTCTTTGCCGGAGATTACTTGCACTTTGTCACCTTTTTTTACATGCATCGCATTCGCACCTCCTTGAAACGTGCTTCCATCCCATCAGATAACTTCCGGGGCTAACGAAATGATTTTCATGAAATCTTTGTCGCGCAGTTCGCGGGCAACCGGCCCAAAAATACGCGTGCCGCGCGGGCTTTTGTCATCGCGAATGATGACGCAGGCGTTCTCGTCAAAACGGATATATGAACCGTCCGGACGGCGCACCCCGCGTTTTGTGCGGACGACCACCGCTTTTACGACTTGACCTTTTTTAACAACGCCACCTGGCGTCGCATCTTTAACCGTAGCGACAACAACATCGCCGATGTTCGCATAGCGGCGGCCCGAGCCTCCGAGCACTTTAATGACAAGCACTTCGCGTGCGCCAGAGTTATCAGCTACTTTTAAGCGAGATTCTTGTTGAATCATCGACGAAACCTCCTTTCGGACTTATCTCCCCGACCTGGAATGAAATGATTACAGCACAACTGCTTTTTCAACGATCTCGACGAGGCGGAACCGTTTCGTTGCCGACAGCGGGCGGGTTTCCATGATTTTGACGATGTCGCCCACTTTCGCTTCGTTATGTTCGTCATGCGCTTTATATTTTTTCGAATATTTCACGCGCTTGCCGTATAACGGATGTTTTTTGTACGTTTCAACCAAAACGGTAATCGTTTTGTCCATTTTGTCTGATACGACCCGTCCGACGTACACTTTGCGTTGATTGCGTTCGCTCATTCCGCAAACCTCCTCTCAAACATTATTTATTGGCAGCGAGCTCACGTTCGCGAATGATCGTTTTCATACGGGCGATGTCTTTGCGCACTTGGCGGATGCGCGCCGTGTTTTCCAGTTGGCCCGTCGCCAGCTGGAAGCGAAGGTTGAACAGCTCTTCCTTCAACGCTTTAATTTTTTGTTCGATTTCGGCAGTGGTTAACTCACGGATTTCTTTCGCTTTCATTACGCTTCACCACCAGTTTCTTCACGTTTTACGAATTTGCATTTGATCGGAAGTTTGTGAGAAGCCAAACGCAACGCTTCACGTGCCACTTCCTCGGAAACACCGCCCACTTCAAACATCACTTTGCCTGGTTTGACAACCGCAACCCAGCCTTCCGGAGCCCCTTTACCGGAACCCATCCGCACTTCAAGCGGTTTCGCTGTGTACGGTTTCGAAGGGAAAATGCGAATCCATACTTTTCCGCCCCGTCTCATGTAGCGGGTCATTGCCCGACGGGCGGCCTCAATTTGCCGGTTCGTAATCCAAGCCGATTCCAGCGCTTGCAGGCCGAATTCACCGAAATGAACTTCCGTACCGCCTTTGGCGCGGCCTTTCATCCGTCCGCGATGTTCACGGCGATATTTGACGCGTTTTGGCATTAACATGATTATTTTCCTCCTTCCTCAGCTTTTTTCTTTGTCGGAAGGACTTCCCCACGGTAAATCCATACTTTCACGCCGATTTTTCCGTACGTCGTATCGGCTTCTGCCGTCGCATAGTCAATGTCAGCGCGCAGCGTATGGAGTGGAACCGTCCCTTCGCTGTAATGTTCCGAACGTGCAATCTCTGCACCGCCTAAGCGGCCGGACACCATCGTTTTGATCCCTTTCGCCCCGGCGCGCATCGCCCGTTGAATCGCTTGTTTTTGCGCCCGGCGGAACGATACACGGTTTTCAAGCTGGCGGGCAATATTTTCCGCAACAAGTTTCGCATCCAAATCCGGTTTTTTGATTTCAACGATGTTGATGTGAACGCGTTTGCCGGTCAATTGCGTGAGCGCTTTGCGGAGCGCTTCCACTTCCGAACCGCCTTTCCCGATGACCATGCCCGGTTTCGCCGTATGGATCGTCACGTTAACGCGGTTGGCGGCGCGTTCAATCTCTACGCGGGAAACGGCTGCGTCCTGCAAACGTTTGTTGATGTATTCACGGATTTTTAAGTCCTCATGCACGAGGTCTGCATAGTCTTTTTCCGCATACCATCTCGATTCCCAGTCACGAATGATGCCGATGCGCAGACCGATCGGATTGACCTTTTGACCCACGGATTATCCCTCCTTCTTTTCTGACACGACGATTGTAATATGGCTTGTGCGTTTATTAATGGCGCTTGCCCGGCCCATCGCACGCGGACGGAAACGTTTCAACGTTGGACCTTCATCAACGTACGCTTGGGAAATGACCAGGTTGTTGACGTCCATGTCATAGTTGTGTTCAGCGTTGGCAACAGCCGATTTCAACACTTTTTCAATGATCGGGGAAGCCGCTTTTGGCGTGTGGCGCAAAATCGCGAATGCTTCGCCCACTTCCTTCCCACGGATCAAGTCAATGACTAAGCGCGCTTTACGAGGAGCGATGCGAACGGTTCTCGCAACAGCTTTAGCTTGCATATCCAGAACCTCCTCTCATTACCGTTTTGTTTTCTTGTCATCGCCAGCATGGCCGCGGAACGTGCGCGTCGGCGCAAATTCACCCAATTTGTGCCCGACCATGTCTTCTGTGATGTATACCGGTACATGTTTGCGGCCGTCATATACGGCGATCGTATGGCCGACAAACTGCGGGAAGATCGTCGAACGGCGAGACCATGTTTTGATCACTTGTTTTTGCCCAGTTTCATTGAGCTTTTCGATTTTTTTCATCAAATGTTCATCGCAAAACGGACCTTTTTTTAAGCTGCGACCCATAAGTGAACCTCCCTTCTGAATTGCGCTCGTTCATTATTTCTTACGGCGGCGAATGATGAATTTATCCGATTTGTTTTTCTTTTTGCGCGTTTTGTATCCGAGCGTCGGTTTGCCCCACGGCGTCATCGGCGACTTGCGTCCGATCGGTGCTTTTCCTTCACCACCGCCGTGCGGATGATCAACCGGGTTCATAACCGAACCGCGAACAGTCGGACGGATGCCTAACCAGCGAGCACGCCCTGCTTTCCCGATGTTGACAAGTTCGTGCTGCTCGTTGCCGACTTCACCGACAGTAGCGCGGCATTTGCCCAAAATCATGCGCACTTCGCCCGAAGCGAGGCGAACGATGACATATTTGCCTTCTTTCCCGAGCACTTGCGCCGACGTTCCGGCTGCGCGCACCAATTGCCCGCCACGGCCCGGCTTCAATTCGATGTTGTGGACAAGCGTACCGACCGGGATGTTTTCAAGCGGCAATGCATTCCCGATTTTAATGTCCGCATCCGGACCCGACATGATTTCCATGCCGACTTTTAAGTTTTTCGGCGCGATGATGTACCGTTTTTCACCGTCAGCATAGTTGATGAGCGCGATGTTCGCCGAGCGGTTCGGATCGTACTCAATCGTAGCAACGCGTCCTGGAATTCCATCTTTGTCACGCTTAAAGTCGATGATCCGGTATTGACGCTTATGACCCCCGCCTTGATGGCGAACAGTAATTTTCCCTTGGTTGTTGCGGCCTGCTTTTTTCTTTAATGGAGCAAGCAGCGATTTTTCCGGCTGGTCTGTCGTGATCTCCGAGAAATCAAGCACCGTCATGCCGCGACGGCCGTTCGATGTCGGTTTGTATTTTTTAATCGCCATCGGAATGTCCCTCCTTCACTTTTAGTCTTACACTTCAAACAGTTCGATTTCTTTGCTGTCCGGCGTCAGCGTGACGATCGCTTTGCGGCGGCGGTTCGTATAGCCGCTGTAGCGGCCGACGCGTTTAAATTTCCCTTTATAGTTCATGATGTTGACTTTCTCGACTTTGACGCCAAAAATTTTCTCGACCGCGTCTTTCACTTCCGTTTTGTTCGCTTTGACGTCGACCTCAAACGTATATTTCTTTTGCCCGATCAAATTCATTGTGTTTTCCGTGATGATGGGGCGCTTAATAATGTCGCGAGGGTCTTTCATTATGCAAGCACCTCCTCTACTTTCTCCACGGCCGCCTTCGTAATGACGAGCTTATCGTGGTTTAACACGTCAAGCACGTTGATGCCGTTGGCCGGAACGACTTTGACGCCCGGGATGTTGCGCGCCGACAAATATACATTCTCATTGAGCTCGTCGGTTACAATCAATGCTTTCCGGTCCACTGCGAGATTGTTTAAAATTTTGACCATTTCCTTCGTCTTCGGTGCTTCAAGCAACAATTGGTCCAGTACCACGATGTCGTTTTCGAGCACTTTTGAAGACAATGCCGATTTGATCGCTAAACGGCGGACTTTTTTCGGCAATTTGTAGCTGTAGCTGCGCGGAACCGGACCAAAGACCGTGCCGCCGCCACGCCATTGCGGAGCGCGAATCGAACCTTGGCGGGCGCGTCCTGTCCCTTTTTGACGCCACGGTTTGCGGCCGCCGCCGCTCACTTCCGCGCGGTTTTTCGTTTTGTGCGTTCCTTGGCGCATCGAGGCGCGCTGCATAATGACAGCTTCGAACAATACGTGTTTATTCGGTTCAATCCCAAAAACGGCATCGTTCAGCTCGATTTCTCCGACTGTCTGCCCGTTTTGGTTATATAATGCTACTTTTGGCATTACGTAGTTCCTCCTTTCTCGGCCAAATGTTATTTCGCCTTCGCTTTCGCTTTAACGGCGCTTTTTACGATCACTAATCCTTTTCTCGGGCCCGGTACGTTCCCTTTGATGAGCAACAAGTTACGTTCCGGATCGACCTTGACAATTTTCAAGTTTTGAATCGTCACACGCTCGCCGCCCATGCGTCCCGGCAAGTTTTTCGTTTTGAATACGCGGTTTGGCGCGATGGCACCCATCGAACCCGGGCGACGATGATAGCGAGAACCGTGAGCCATTGGCCCGCGCGACTGGCCGTGGCGCTTAATGGCCCCTTGGAACCCTTTCCCTTTGGAAATGCCTGTGACATCGACGATGTCGCCTTCGCTGAAAATGTCCACTTTTACTTCTTGGCCCACTTCATACTCATTGATGTTGGCGCCGCGAATTTCACGAATGAAGCGCTTAGGTGCCGTGTTTGCTTTGGCAGCATGGCCAATTTGCGGTTTGTTGGCGCGTTTTTCGCTAATATCTTCAAACCCTAATTGGATCGCTTCATAACCGTCGTTTTCGATCGTTTTCTTTTGCAACACGACGTTTGGTGTTGCATGGATGACAGTAACCGGAATCAAATCGCCATTTTCCGCAAATATTTGCGTCATACCGATTTTTCTGCCTAAGATTCCCTTCGTCATTCGTCACACCTCCTAATCGATTAAAGTTTAATTTCAATATCAACGCCCGACGGCAAATCCAGCCGCATCAACGAATCAACCGTTTGCGGAGTCGGATTGATAATGTCAATCAAACGTTTGTGTGTCCGCATTTCGAATTGTTCACGAGAGTCTTTGTACTTGTGAACGGCACGCAAAATCGTATAGACCGTTCTTTCCGTCGGCAGCGGGATCGGCCCCGACACTTTCGCCCCAGAACGTTTTGCCGTTTCGACGATTTTCTCTGCCGATTGATCTAAAATTCGATGATCATAAGCCTTTAAACGAATACGGATTTTTTCTTTTGCCATTTTGGTTTCCCTCCTTCTTCGCCTATTTTGAAAATAGACTTCTCCATGGAAATTTCCTGCACACCGCCGTGGCAAAGCGGCCGGGTGTGTCAGCAACCTTCCACTTCATCGCAGTCAAAGACCAACATTTGATATTATACTCGTATGTAAGCGAGATTGCAAGTGATTTCTTCGCTTTTCCCACACTTCCTCATTATACATAGCGGCCGCCTCATTTTCAATAAGACACCCAAACGGTGAAGTTTGGCAAAACCGCGTCAAAGATTGAAAGAACGGTGATGAATAGGATTCTCTGGCAGCCAGGATAAAGAAAAAAAGGGGCTGACCCAAAACGCGAATGCGTTTTGGGATCAGCCCCCACTTTTTTGCCTCAAATATAGAAGAATCGCCCTTTTTTCTGGTAGAATAG
>NZ_PIJG01000047.1:0-25247 GCF_002809955.1 Geobacillus sp. Manikaran-105 | reverse complement strand
GGCCCCGACGAGCGTCGCGAACAAAAGTTCGCAACCCTCGTCGGGGATCATTTCGGAATGTCACCCACAAATATTTTACTCACACCTTTTGGATTGACGCAGACGGCATGACCCATCGTTCAATCGATCGAAACCAGCGGGCGGCAAACCATTTTTTCAGCACCGGCGGAACGACAAGCAAAATGAAAAAAATGCGGAACATTTGATAACTTGTCACAACAGCAAGATCGGCATGCGCTTCCCGCGCCAAAATCCCCATTTGATCCATACCCCCCGGCGCCAAAGCGATGAATGCTGTCAAATACGGCACGCCATGCAAAACCGTTAAGACAAATGCGGAAGCCATGGAAAACAAAATGAGCGCAAGGCCGGTGGCCATCGCGGCCAGCACCGCTCTTCCTTTTTCCGCGATGCGGGCCGGTTTCAGCATGACGCCTAGGTAAGCCCCCATCGCAATTTGCGCGATATCCAACAAAGGAGCAGGCAAAGGCGGCGCCGGCGCCCCGGCCATGACCAGAGCCGCTGTTCCGATGATCGGGCCGAGCAAATAGGCAGTCGGCAGTTTGATGCGTCTTCCGATGATCGCGCCGGCGACTGTGACGATCACATACAGCCAAACAAGACCAACGCTCCAATGCGCCTCTTGTCCGCTTTCTGCGCCCGTCCCTGCCTCAGCGCCGCCGGAAAAGAACGGGCTTAAGGCGATGAGGGGAACGAGAAATACAACGCCCATCAGGCGCATGACTTGAAAAAACGTGACAATCTCAAGAACGACCGGTCGGTTTTTTTGTTCTCCACACCGGCAAACGATCAAACAAAAGCATTCCTCTTTGTTTTGCAGAGAGGAATGCTTCACTTCCCAATGAAAGGCAAGAAATCCTCGTTTTTTTCGTCGATCGACGTCCGCTTAATCAGCGAATAAATCCGATGACAAGTACCGTTCGCCCGAATCAGGCGCCATGCAAAGGACGCGTGCGCCTTTCGGGAGCTGTTTTGCCACTTTGATGGCGTAATAAGCGCTCGCCGCCGCTGAGGCGCCGACCAAAATGCCTTCCTTGGCCGCCAGTTGGCGCGCCATTTGCTGGGCATCCTCATCTTTGATCAAAAAAATGTCATCGTAAATCGAGCGGTTTAAAATTTTCGGGATAAACCCCGGACCTGTGCCGGGAATTTTATGCGGCCCCGGCTTGCCGCCCGACAAGACGGGCGAGCCGTACGGTTCGACGACATAAATGCGCAAATTCGGAATCCGTTTTTTCAATTCTTCTCCCGTTCCCGTCACCGTTCCCCCGGTGCCGGCAGTGAGCACGAACGCATCGAGCCGTCCAGCGAACGCTTCGTAAATTTCCACCGCCGTCGTATGCCGATGTGCGTCCGGATTGGCCGGATTTTCAAACTGCATCGGGATGAAGCTATCCGGGATTTCGCGAGCGAGCCGATTCGCCTCGTCGATCGCTCCTTGCATCCGTTTCTCCGCCGGCGTCAAATAAACTTCTGCTCCGTACGCCTTTAAAATTTTCACCCGTTCGACTGTCGCGTTATCTGGCATCGTGATGATGCAGCGATAACCGCGGGCGGCGCATACCATCGCCAAACCGATGCCGGTATTGCCGGACGTCGGTTCAATGATCGTGCTTTCTCCCGGCGTAATTTTCCCTTCCGCCTCGGCGCGGCGAATCATTTCCCAAGCCGGTCGATCCTTGACGCTGCCGCCCGGATTGAACGATTCGAGTTTCATATATACATCCGCCCCGTTCGGGTCCGGAAGGCGCCGCAACTTCACGATCGGCGTGCCGCCAATTAGGTCTAAAATGGAGTCATACAGTTTCACAGCGTTCCCCAACCTTTTTGGAAGAGATTTCTGACTGCTTCATTATACATGATTTTGCCTTTTTTCTTCAAACGGTCTGCCTCGCCTCATGTGGACGGGCATTTCCTAGCTTTTTTGTAAAAGAAAACGAGTTTTATCGGACATATCGCGATTTTCCCTCTGTTCTAGTTCGATATTCCCCCTTATAATGATAATAAATGACGGAAAGCGAGGTGGCTTTGTTGGCATCTGCCGCACAGCAGCTTGTCACCCATTTGGAAACCCATTTGCCGGACTTCCTCGCCTATTGGCGGCAGCAAATGAAAATTGCCGACGATGACAAATACATCGATCATGTCGAACAAAACGGCTTGGCGGTGTTCACCTTGGTCAAAGAGGCGCTGCTGCAGTCGCGGCCCGACGAGATGGTTGAACGGCTGGCGAACAAAATCGCCAAAGAACGGGCGGAGATGAACGCCGGCATCGGCGCCCTTGTTTACAACGTAAACTTGGGACGGCGCCTGATCATCAACCATGCGTTGGCCGCACCGCTGTCCGTCGATGAGCTCGCCCCGCTCATTGACCATATGAACGAGTTGTTTGACCAGTTTTTGTTTCATGCGGTCACCAAATACAATGAGTTAAAAGAAAAGGAGCTGCATGAGAAAAATGCGCTCATTGCCAGATCGCATCAAGACCGGCTGACGCTGCTCGGACAAATGTCATCGAGTTTTGTCCATGAGTTTCGCAATCCGCTTACGGCTATTATTGGTTTTATTCAATTATTGAAGTTTGAGCATCCGCATCTTCCTTATTTAGACATTATCGACCATGAGTTGCAGCAGCTGAAATTTCGCATTTCGCAATTTTTGCATGCCTCACGCAAAGAAATTGTTGAAAGCGAAAAGGAAACGTTTTCGCTTTGCCAGCTGTTGGAGGAAATTATCGAGTTTTTATACGCCACGATCGTCGACAGCGATGTCGACCTTTCGGTGGCGATCGATGAATCCATACATATATTTGCCTATAAAGATCAGCTGCGCCAAGTGCTGGTAAATATTTTGCTCAACTCGATCGAAGCGTTGAAAGAGAGGGAAAAACCGCGGCGGATCAACATCGCCGCCCGTTGCCAAGACGGAAGCACCATCATCGAAATCGCCAACAACGGTCCGTCCATTCCGGCCGACATTGTGGAAACGATTTTCGAGCCGTTTTTTACGACGAAAAAACTCGGAACCGGCATCGGGTTGTACATTTGCAAAAAAGTGATTGAAGACCATGGCGGAGATATCCGCTGTTCATCCGATGAAGACATGACGACGTTTTCCATCCGCCTGCCCGCATAACAAAGGGCGAAAATGGGCATGCTGGATGTAAAAAAGGATGATGTCGATGACACCGTCATGGAAACATTTGCTGGAACAGACGGCAGCCGCCATTCGCGAATGGCTTCAGCGGGAAAACCATTCGTTTGCCGAGCTGGCGGAGCTGATCCGCCATCATCCGGACACCGTCCGGTCCGAGCGCACTTGGCTCGGTTTGACGTACCGCTTTTACTCGCTGACACTGGCGGATGCGGCGCTGAGGATGGAAACAAAAGTCGCCCACAACGGGAACGAGCGCATTTTATCGTTGTCTCTTCACGCTCCGCGGACCAAAGCAGCCGTGTATCGTTCTTATGACGAAGAGAGCGACTTGTCCGATGTCGTCACCACCCCTCCGCTCGCAGAAAAAACCGCACCGTAACCGAACCGGTGCGGTTTTTTAGCCTTTCATGCCCTGCAGCCATTCTTGGTAACATTCCGGACAAAGCGCTTCCTCGCGTTCTTCATCGTTCGCATGGAACGAGACGTAATGCACGTTGTCGTCGCACTCGCATTGGCAATAGAAACACGTTTCGTTCATCGATTGTCCCTCCTTGTCCGTTAGTGTGGACAATCCGAGGAACGTCATTGCAAGGAAAACATCCCCAAAAGCGATCAGCACGACGTGTGCGACAACAAATAGTCTAAGACGGCCTTTTGCTCTTCCTTCGTAAACCCGGCTTGCCGGTCGATCCAATATCGATGCCCCTCTCCTGTCACATGCACCGCCTTTAAAGCAGGATCGGCGCGGCATTCGTGGCCATGACGCGCTCGCGCTACGTCCGGTCAATGAGCGCCCACAGACTGTTGCGCGCATCAAGGGCGATGCCTTTTTGAACGTGCTCGAAAGCCCGAACTCGCCTTCGGCCCAACCGCCACGCCACCATCGTGCAAGTATGGAGCGCTCCAAGCGAGCCCGATCAGGCTCGGCACTTTATACCCTCCCGGTGAATCTCCATGAGCAAAGGAGAGCCGGATTTGTTCTCGGTCTAACTGATCGGTTGGCACTTTCAACACTTTCGCCCCTTTTGGAATCCGCACCGGCGTGTCAGGAGCGTACAACACCGGCTCTCCAAACACTTTTTCTGTTTTCTTCAGCGCTTTCGCCCGCGACGGCTCGGTGCCCACTACATCAGCAGCGATGACTCGGTTGTTCGTCAAATACGCCCCGGCATGGCAGCGGATGCAACCGGCGCGGACAAACACCTCTCTTCCTCTCGCCGCCCGCTCCTCGCTGCATCTGTATGCAATCGGTCGGCCGCTGAAGAAGAAAATGGGATTTCACCATGGCAAAAGGTGAATCCCATTTTTCATGATTTGTCCGTCAATCGCCCATCCTAACAACAAAGGAGGTGAACAGCGTGAAACGCCGATACCGAATATGGGCCGCGGCCAGCGCGGTTGTTGCTCTACTCGTTGCCGCAGCCGTCTTGGGGCGACCGGCTCCAGAAGAAAACGCCCCGGCTCCACCGCGGCTGAAGCCGTTTGACGCCGAGGTCGCACCCACCCATCCAACCGTTGTCGCCTTAGACAGCTTAAGCGCAGGCGAGCAGCTGAAACAGCAGTTGAACAAGCACCCGCGCATTCGGGAAATCCTCCATAATCGCCGCGGTGACCGAAGCCATTATTTCGCCAATGAGATCGTGGTCCACTTTCGGGCATTGCCATCGGAAAGCCGTCTTCAACAAATGGAGGCAGCCATCGCCGGCCAGTTCATCAAGCAGGTCGACCACGTGTTTGTATTCCGCTCGCGCGAGCAAACGTATGAGGAAATGCGCCGCTATTTCCGCACCCTCCCAACAGTCGAGTATTGCGAGCCGAACTACATTTATATGCAAAACGACCTTTCCCGGCCGGTCGAGACGCCGAACGATTCGTTTTACGCCCGCTACCAATGGAATTTGCCGGCCATTCATACCGAAGCCGGCTGGACGTTGTCGCGCGGCAAACAAACCGTGCCTGTCGCCATCATTGACAGCGGGGTCGATTTGACCCATCCCGATTTAATCCGCCGCCTTGGTCCCGGATACAACGTATTGGCCGACGACCGCTCTCCGAATGACGAAAATGGCCATGGCACCCATGTCGCTGGCATTATCGCCTCACAGCCGAACAACGACGAAGGAGTCGCCGGCATAACATGGTTCAACCCGATCATGGCCGTCAAAGCATTAAATGCGGACGGCTATGGAACGAGCATCGACGTGGCGAAAGGCATCCGCTGGGCGGTCGACCACGGGGCAAAGGTCATCAATTTAAGCCTTGGCAACTACCAACCGTCCTCGGTGCTTGAAGAGGCGATCCGCTACGCCGACGCCCATGATGTCGTGCTTGTCGCCGCTTCCGGCAACGACAGCACATCACAGCCGAGCTTTCCGGCCGCGTATCCAGAAGTGATCAGTGTTGGCGCTGTCAATCCGGATCTTTCCTATGCACTTTATTCCAACTACGGCGACTATGTGGATGTCGTCGCGCCTGGAACGAACATTGCCAGCACGTTTACCGGCCACCGGTACGCCGCCCTTTCCGGCACGTCGATGGCCGCGCCGCACGTCACCGCACTCGCCGCTTTGATCCGCTCCGTCAACCCGCGGCTTTCGAATGATGAAGTGCGCGACATTATTCTCGAAAGCGCTGATGACTTAGGCGAGAGAGGAAAAGATCCGTATTATGGCTACGGACTTATCAACGTCTATCGTGCCCTCGAGCTGGCGAAACCGTGAACAAGCGCCCGCCTTCCATCTGGAACAGCCTGCATGCCGCCCGTTGCAACGGAATGACGCCATCTCAACGAAGCGTTGCAGGCTCGAACGCTCAAGTTCCATAACCGCCTCCCTTTCCGTCTTGATCATGACAGCGGACAGGCGGGGAATGGCCATGAAAAAACGGTGGGGACTGGATTACACCCCCATCGTTTTTTCGTGCGTCAACATCGTTGTCACCGCCCCGACAACCGTGACGACGACAAGCGAATGAACAAAGGGCACGGAGTCGATGATCAAGCTTCCAGCTGAAATGATGCACGCATCAATCACAAAAATAACGATCCCAACGTTCCAGTTCGTCAGCCGCGCGATAAACTGGGCGAGCAAGTCGGTGCCGCCCGTGCTTGTCTCCTCACGCAGCATCAACCCGATGCCTGCACCAACCAAGATTCCGCCGATCATGGCACTCCACAATGGATCGAGCGCCACCACGCCGCGCAACACCGACAATACGTCAATCATCCAAGAGGAAAACAAAAGACCGTGCAAACTGTTGTAAAAAAACGGGCGGTAGTAAAACCAAGCCGCCACGTAAAGCGGAACGCTTAAGACGATCATCGTCAATCCGGCTTGCACGTTCCAGACATATTTGGCGATCAATCCGAGCCCGATCATTCCCCCATCAAGCAAATGGTGAGGAACTAAAAAGACGTTGATGCCAACGCCAAGCAACAGGCTGCCGACGATCACCGCCGCCATTTTTTTGATCATCATGACTCCCCTCCGCCACCGGCTGATTGCAACGAACGAACGCACCTCCGTATATGTATATGGCGCTTGTCAGCAGAGCTTGTCTTTTTTTTGCGGCGAGAGAACAATGGCCGACAAAGCAAAAAATAAGAGGCTAGGCTCTCGCCCAACCTCTTATTTTTGCGCTTTTGTCGCCTCGTCGTCGTCAATGATGCCCTTTGTCGCGTTTTTGAATTCACGCAGCGTTTTTCCAGCCGCTTGCCCTAACTCCGGCAGCTTTTTCGGCCCGAAAATGAGCAATGCGAAAAAGACGATGAGCGCAATTTCTCCAAACCCGATGTTCATATTGCTCACTCCAATGTTCAAGCGTCATTTCTTTCGTTATTATATCATATTCGAACAAGGAGTGTCATCGGCTTTCCCTTGACAAAACAACGACAACTTGCCCGGCGCCTACAGCTCTTCAAGCAGGCGCACCGGTACGTCTTGCTCGCGTTCCGGCTCATCAGCAAAATAAATGCGCGCCATTTCCCGCCCTTCATCGACGTGCTGAATGATCACCCGTTTTCCTTCATACGTCACCGGGACGATCTCTCCGGCCTCGGCGATCCGTTTCGCCCGCAGCAACTCCATTTCTTATTCGCCTCCTTTTGCACTGTCTTCCGCCTGCGCCCGCAAGCTTTTCCAAAACAATTCATCGTTGCAGACGATGGCGTTCAATTCCCCTTCGTCCCCTTTGGCGTTGATGATTTGCAATAACTGCGTCATATCGTCCGTTTCGCGGCGGTCGTTTTTCACCCAATCATCACCTTTCTTTGTCAAACTGTTGCATGGACAGCCGCTTTCCGGCATGTTTCTGCGGTTGACTCCCCCAAAAAGAAGAAGTATGATTCGAATTGATGTGTTAGAAAGGAGGAAACACTGTGAAGGAGCGGGACTATTATTTTGACAACGCGAAGTGTGCGTTGATGCTCCTTGTCGTGTTTGGCCACTTTCTGCGCCCGTACATTGACGGCGTCTTATGGGTGCACAGCTTGTATACGTGGATTTTCTTTTTCCATATGCCGGCGTTCATTTTCATTTCCGGCTATTTCGCCAAAAAGTTCTATGAACACGGCTACTTGCAAAAAATTACGAAAAAGCTGCTCATTCCGTACGTTCTGTTCCAGCTGCTGTACTCGGTCTACTACTTCTTCCTGTACGACAAACAGTCGTTGGAACTTGACTTGTTGACCCCGCATTGGAGCCTATGGTTTTTGCTCAGCCTGTTCAGCTGGAACGTGCTGCTGTTATGGTTCGGCCGGCTGCCGAAGCGGATCGCGCTGCCGATGGCGCTTCTTCTCGGCTTGGCCGGCGGGATGATGGAAGCGGAAAAATGGCTGAGCTTGTCAAGAACGCTCACGTTTTTCCCGTTCTTTTTGCTCGGGTTTTTCACGCCAAAGCCGGCGATCGAGCGCCTGTTTGCCGCACCGGTGCGCGTCGCTTCGCTGTTTGTGCTGACTGGCATGTTTGTGCTCATTCATTTCGGGTTTCCAGACTTGCCGCAAGACTGGTTGTACGGCTCAAAGTCATACGATACGCTCGGCGTGTCGGAGCCGGCCGGCGCGGCGGGCCGCCTTGCCATTTATGGGGCGAGCCTGCTCATGATGTTTGGCTTTCTGTCGCTCATCCCGAGCCGGCGCTTCTCGTTTTCCGTGCTTGGGGCGCGCACGTTTTACATCTATATCTTGCACGGGTTTATTTTAAAATATTTGCACGAAACGCCGTTTACGGATTTTATTATGGATGTGCACGGCTATCCGCTTCTGCTCGCGCTGTCGGTCGCCGTTATGCTCGTTCTCGGCAGCCGGCCGGTCGTCCGGCTCGTGCGGCCGCTGCTTGAATGGCGGTGGCCGAGGTGGCGGCAGACGGCTTCTTAAGACGCAAAAAGGGTGTCCTGCGAACAGGACACCCTTTTGTCTTGTCTGTTTGATGGTCACCGTTTCACACGGGCAGCCCGCACCGCCTCCAATAAACGAGAAGCGGCGGCTTTAGGCGACGGAGATGACGCGATGGCGCTGATGACCGACACCCCGTCCGCTCCGGCCTCCATCACCTCTCTTGCATTGTCAGCCGTAATGCCGCCGATGGCGACAATCGGAATCGTAATCCCCGCTTCGCGGAGGCGGCGAAGAATATCGGGGCCTTGCGCTTCGTTCGCATCATCCTTTGAGCGGGTTGGATAAATTGGGCCGACGCCGATGTAATCAGCCCCTGCCGCCATCGCCGCCATCGCTTCTTCGACGTTGTGGGCGGAAACGCCTAAAATTTTATCACCGATTTTCTCCCGCACGCGCCGCGCGTCTTCATCATCTTGGCCGACGTGGACACCGTCGGCATCGATGGCCATAGCCAGCTCGACGTCATCGTTGACGATAAACGGCACGCCATAAGTGCGGCAAAGACGCTGCAATCTTTGGGCGAGCGCCGCTTTGTCTTCCCCTTTGAAAGCGCCCGGTCCTTTTTCGCGAAATTGAAACAGCGTCACGCCGCCGTCAAGCGCTTCCTCGAGCACCTGCTCCGCCGGCTTCTCACTGTTTGGGGTTCCCATAATAAAGTACACCGCCAACCGCTCTTTCATTTCTTCGCTTGTGATGCGCGCCACCCGTCTCACTCCCCATATTGCCGATACGCCCAATGGTTCGTCGGCCCGTGGCCTTGGCCGATGCCGAGCGGATGGGCAATCGCCGATTGTACAAACGCCTTCGCCGTTGCCACAGCATCAGCGGGGTGGCGCCCTTTCGCCAGTTCAGCCGCAATCGCCGCCGCGAACGTACAACCGGTCCCGTGCGTATGGCGCGTGTCGATCCGCTTGCTTTTAAAATACGAAAATCCGTCTCCATTATACAGCAAATCGACCGTTTCCTCGCCGTCGTCATCATGGCCGCCTTTAATCACGACGTAGCGGGCGCCCATCCGGTGCAGACGGCGCGCCGCTTCGCGGCGGTCATCCATCGTGCGGATGGCCGTGCCGGTCAGCGCTTCCGCTTCCGGAATGTTCGGCGTAATGACAAGCGCCAGCGGCAACAGTTCTTCTTTCAGCGCCGCCACCGCCTCTTCTTGCAGCAACGGGGCGCCGCCTTTCGCGATCATCACCGGATCGACGACAAGCCGCTCCCAGCCGTGTTTTTTCACCTGTTCAGCCACCGTGCGGATGATATCGGCGCTAAAAAGCATGCCGGTTTTCACCGCATCGGCGCCTAAATCAGCGGCCACCGATTCGATCTGGGCGGCGACCGCCTCCGCCGACAGCGGAAAGACGCCTTGCACGCCAAGCGTATTTTGCGCCGTCACCGCTGTGATCGCTGACATGCCAAACACGCCAAGCTCTTGAAACGTTTTGAGATCCGCTTGAATGCCGGCGCCGCCGCCGCTGTCCGAACCAGCAATCGTCAACGCTTTGAATACCATGTGGCTCCCCTCTCCTTTTACCGTTGTTCGACCTGTCCGTCACGCTTCACATCATCGGCGCTTGTGTGCGCCAACGCGTCTAGAAACAACGACTGAAAACGGCCCGGACTGCGCTCCCCAGCTTCTGCAGCCGCCCGCTCCGCCGCGACGCCATAATAGGCGAGCGCCGCCACCGCTGCCTTCACCATATCACGCTCAACAGCGGCAAACGCCCCAATCACCGACGTCAACAAACAGCCCGTCCCGGTCACTTTCGTCAACAGCGGGTGGCCGTTGTGAACCAAATACGTCGTGTTTCCGTCCGTGACGACATCGTCCTTTCCGGTGATGATCACAACGGTGCCAAGCTTGGCCGCCGCCCGCTTCGCCAAAGCCGCGGCATCGCCGCTTCCTTCCCCGGCGTCGACGCCTTTAATCGCCCACATCTCGCCGATCATATTGGCGATTTCCGCCGCATTGCCGCGGACCGCTGCAAGCTTCACCTGTTCGGCGATGCGGCGCGCCGTCTCCGTTCGATAGCGCGTGGCCCCGGCTCCGACCGGGTCGAACACCACCGGCACACCGGCTTCGTTCGCCGCCCGGCCGGCGATCAACATCGCCTCTACTTCCTCAGCGTTCAGCGTCCCGATGTTCAATACGAGCGCGCCGGCAAGCTTCGCCATCTCTGCCACTTCCTCTTTCGCATACGCCATCACCGGCGAAGCGCCAAGCGCCAGCAATCCGTTCGCCGTAAAATTCGTCACGACGACATTCGTCATATTGTGGACGAGCGGATTGGCCTCTCTCACCCGCTCGCGCAGTTCCGCCCATTCACGCCAATCGGCCATCGCTTACCCTCCCCTTTCTCGACAAACAGCCTTTGCCAGCCGGCGAAAGACCGCCTTCTCTGCATCCCCCGCCAATCCACCATATCATTCCCATCCATCAGTCTACTCTTTCTTTTTTAGAATTGCAAGACAAAGAAAAACGGCGCGCTTGTGCACGCCTGCCGTTTCCTTATGGCTGCAGCCGCTTCGCCGCTTCCGCCTCCTCGGACGAAGCCGATGGCGACAGCCGCTGCGGCAGTGGCCAGTTCCATAAATCCAAATCGACGATGTAGCGCGGCCGCCGTTTCGTTTCCTTATAAATTTTTCCAACGTATTCCCCGATCAGCCCAAGGGCGATGAGCTGCAGCCCCCCTAGCAGCCAAATCGAGGTAATGAGCGACGTCCATCCCGTCTCGGTATGTCCAGCCCACTTTAAAAAGAGAAAATAGGCGCCGAAGATGAGGCTGACGACAAACGAGAGAAAGCCGATGAGCGAAATAAAGCGAATCGGGGTGACGCTAAACGATGTGACCCCGTCGAGCGCAAAAGCGATCATTTTTTTTAACGGGTATTTTGTTTTTCCGGCCAGCCGTTCTTTCCGGTCGTAATAGACGGCCGCCGAGCGAAAACCTAGAAGCGGAACGATGCCGCGCAAAAACAAGTTCACTTCCCCGAACTGTTCGAGCGCCTCGACCGCGCGCCGGCTCATCAGACGGTAGTCGGCATGGTTATACACGAGATCAACGCCAAACATCTTCATTAACCGATAAAATCCTTGGGCGGTATGGCGTTTAAACCACGTATCCGTATCGCGACGCCGGCGCACGCCGTAAACGATGTCATACCCTTCGCGAAACTTTTGCACAAATTCGCGAATGGCCGACAAATCATCTTGCAAATCGGCATCGATCGAAATCAAGCAGTCGGCGTGTGTTTTTGCCGCAAACAGACCGGCCAGCAACGCGTTTTGATGCCCAGCGTTGCGCGCCAGTTTCAGCCCTTTCACTTCCGGATGGCGCAAGCTCGCCTTGTAAATGATTTTCCATGTATCGTCATGGCTTCCGTCATCCACGAACAAGAGCGCACTTTTGGGCGAAATCATTTTTTCCTCAACAAGTTCGCCGCGCAGCGCCTGCAAGCGGCGGATCGTCTCTGGGAGCACCTCTTCTTCGTTGTAACACGGCACGACGATGGCTACTACCGGTTCGGACATCTCACGTTCCCCCTTTCCATGCGACCTTGTATAAGTAAATCGTCCAAGCAGATTCGTCCGAGCGAAACACACGCTCAAGATGCAACGCGTTGTCGCTTGCGTTTTCAATCGGCAACGCCGAGAAAATATAACGCCCGCCCATGGCGTAAAACGCTTTTGTGTTCAATTCAAGATGGCGGATCGTCCGCTTCGACGTTTTCTTGAACATATAATGTTTGCCGAGTTCGTCGACAAAAAGGTAGCAGCGCCCGCCCCATTCGTCAAAATACTCGCGCAGCTTTTTGTTTTTTTCCAGCTCCTTGGCGATAATGCGGCGGAACCGGTGTTTGTATTCCAACGGGTAAAAGTTGTTGTACGTATCAAGCGTGTAAAAACCGTTGTACTGGGCGATCGCCGGGTGGATGCCGATGCTGGCGACGCGGTATGTATGGACGGGACGGCCGATATACTCGCGGATGGCGGCAAATTGCTTCTCAGCGTAAAATTCGCGAAATGACGGCTTGTTGCGGTAGACGATTTCCTCATTGTGCAAGACAAGCACCAACAGCTGCAAAGCGATCGCCGCCGCGCTGACCGCCCGCCACCGCCGTCCTTCCTGCCAAATAATTTTCAGCGCCATCGCAAACAAAACGTAAATGACCATCGGCCGCAAAAAATGATAGCGGGCGAAATTGAACTTATCGAGCAAATCAAACCGTTCCGTGAGCGGCAGCCATCCTTTGTAAAACCAAAATGCATACCATGTCGACAACGCGAAGTTCAATACGTGCAGCACAAGAAACGGCATTTCCTGCCGCCAGCGCTTCCGCTTCCACACGAAGTACAAGGCGATGAGCGTCACCGGCAAAATGACGAACCCGTGCACCGTCATCACATGAGTATGGCCGAGCACATAGTTTTTGAACGTCAGACGGATCACCCGCCAAAGCGGCAGGCGGGCGTGGAAATATTCGTCTCGGCTTGTCGGTTCATCGGAAAACAAGAGCGAATGGACAAGCCGGTAGTCGACCGCCAAATAGAGCACCGTCATATAGACGATGGCCGCCAAAAACCGCCAATTCCAACCCTTGCCGCGGATGACATCAATGAGCCACCAAATCCCAAGCGCGCTTAGGAAAAAGAAAAAGCCAAGCACAAAGCTCGAGTAAAGCGGCAAGAGCGTCAACACCGCCCAATTCACCCATGAACGCTCCCCGCCCCGAATGTTTAAAAACGCCCAAAGCGCAAGCGGCATGCCGAGCGTGCTCAACATCCCCGACGGCCAAAACGGCGTCAAGGCAAACGTCAACGAAGCGCCGATGCGGATCCATCCCCAGCGTCCGGCCGGCAGCACATGCTTTTTCAGCAGAAGATACATGCCGACAAACGCGAACACGCGGGTGATGGCTTGGCTGAGCCCATAGGCGTAAATGGACGGAAACAAAGCGTGAAGCCAGACGATGCCGCTGAACTCCGTCCCGAACGCGTTGCGCGGCAATCCGTTAATGATTTGCGGGATGATTCCGTCAACCGGTCCAAACAGTTCGCCGCTTCGGGTGAGCACTTTATACCAGGCAATGTTGGAATCCAAATTGTCATGGACGCGCATATGCGCATCTTCACCGAGTACAAAGTACGGCGACACATATAAGGCGATGGCCAGCAGTGAGAAGAACAGAAGTCGTTTTTCTGTCACCAGCGCCTCTCTCCCTCCTTTCGCCCGGCTGATGTCTTTCCTTATTGTTCAACAAATGAGGAAAATTATTCATAATGATGGCAAAAAACGGACGGCAAACGAAAAACCGCTGTCGGCCGGGCAAAGCCGGCTGGCAGCGGTTTTGAATTCGGCGCTTCACGGCCCTGTCAGGCGGAAAATAAGGCGGCTGGATTGCGCACAAACAGCTGCGCAAACACCTCGTCGCCGATCCCTTCCTTTCTCAGCGCCGGAATCACATTGACAAACAAGTGCTCGACATGCCAATTTTTCATCATTTCTGCAAACGGCTCAGGCAGTTCAAACGGGCGGCCGAGCCAAAGGTTGACCGTATCATGCGAAAGCATAATCCGGTCTGCGTATCCGTCGCGAAGCAGGGCAAGAAGCGTGCGAATCCGTTCCTCATCCGTTGGAGCGCCGACCATCCCTTGAATGCCGAAGCGGTCAAAGGCGATGTAAACACCGTACTCAAGCGTCCGGCGATGGTAGTCCGGGTCGGTGTTGCCGCACATATGGCCGATGACGATTTTGTCCGGGTCGGCGCCGTGCTCAAGCAAATAGGCGGCTTGTTCCGGCCCCATCGTCCCTTCTTGCGTATGGGTGATGATGACCGCGCCCGTCTCTTTTTGCGCGCGGGCGGCGGCGCGGAAGAACATCTTTTCGTACTCGGTGATGCGGCCTTTGCTTGAGGCGAGCTTGATAACGCCGGCTTTGATTCCGGTGTCGGCAATGCCTTCGGTCAGCTCGGTCATAAACATGTCGTAAATATCATCTTCCGCCGTCCCGAGCAACCGGCGGAATTGGAAGTACGGCGGCGCTCCTTCTCCTTCATAATAGTAGCCGGTCGCACAAATGATGTTCAGCCCTGTTTCTTCGGCAACGCGCCGCAAAAACGCCGGGTTGCGCCCGCAGTCGTTCGGCGTCGGATCGACAACCGTTTGAATGCCGTGCCGCTTCATCTTTTCCGCCGCCTCGACTGCGACGCGAAGCGCCTCGTCTTCACGGAACGTGCCGCGCGTCACATCGCCTTGAAACCCTGGATAACCGAAGAGGAAATGCTCGTGGATGAGCGTTTTGCCAAGCTGTTCCACCGGCACCGGCCCGCATACCGTTTCTACCATCTCCGCCATCAGTTGTTCACCCCTTTCCCCGCTTTTTCATACTCCTCTTCCTGCAGTTTCCGCCAAAGCAGCTTGCCGCTTGACGTCATCGGCAGCGATGAGCGGAATTCAACGAGGCGCGGATATTTGTACGCCGCCATTTGCGTCTTGGACCATTCAATGATCTCTTCTTCCGTTACTTTGCCGACATACTCGTCATGAAGGACGATAAACGCCTTCACCGTTTCGCCGCGGCGCGGATCCGGCACGCCGACGACGCACGCCTGCTGAACAGCCGGATGTTTGTACAAAAGCGACTCGACTTCAGTCGGCCATACTTTATAGCCGGAAGCGTTGATCATCCGTTTGACGCGGTCGACGATGAAAAAGTATCCTTCCTCATCCATCCGCCCGATGTCGCCGGTGCGGAAAAACCGTTTGCCGTCGAGCTCGATGAACGCTTCTTCCGTTTCTTTTTCACGCCGGTAATAGCCGCGGAACACTTGCGGACCACAAACGACGATTTCCCCGACTTCGCCGACGCCAAGCTCCCGCCCCGTCGCCGGGTCAATGATGCGCGCGTCGACGTCAAACGACGGAACGCCGAGACATTGCAATTTCGGCCGGTCCGGCGGGTTGAAGTGCGTTTGCGAAATCGTCTCGGACAACCCGTAGCCTTCAAAGTAGCGGACGCCGGTAAGCTGAAACAATTTTTCCCCGACCGCCTCCGGCAGCGCCGCTCCGCCGCCGGAAATGCTCGCAAGCGATGAAATATCGTATCGACCGAGCGCCGGGTTGGCCAAAAAGTCAATCAGCATCGTGCTGATGTTCACCCAATGGGTGCAGCGGTGCAATTCAATCAGCCGGGCCGCCGCGTCCCGATCCCAGCGCGTCATCAACACCATGGCGGCGCCGGCGAAAATCGGCGTATGCATGCTATGGACCATCCCGGTGACATGGAAAAACGGCAATGTCGCCAAGGCGACGGAATCGCTCGTCACGTTGCCCCAATAATAGGCGCCGACGATGTTGGCGTTCACCGTCCGGTGCGGGTGGATGCAGCCTTTTGGCACCCCGGTCGTCCCGGATGTGTATGGCAAGACGGCGATGTCATCAACATGGCCGTTGTATGGAAGCGGCGGCAATTGGGCGCCGAGGCAGTCCGCCCATAAAAGAATGCGCTCATCCCCAATGGCCCGCCGCGGCGCCGCCACTTCAGCCGGCAACGACACCGGGGAATCATCGGACGCATAATCGGAATACGCGGCGACGATAAGATGTTCAAGCGGTGTCCGGCCGAGAAGCGGCGTCGCTTTGTCCAGCAGCTCTTGGCCAACGAGGCCGACTTTCGTCTCACAATCGTTCACATAAAAGGAAAGCTCATCTGAGGTGTTCATCGGGTTGATCGGCACGACAATGGCTTCAGCGCGCAAAATGGCATAGTAGGAGATGACAAACTGCGGAGAGTTTTGCATGTACAACAACACACGGTCGCCCGGTTGGACGGACAGCTTTCGCTGGAGATAGCCGGCGAGCGCGTTGACGTCATCAAGCAGCTGCTTGTACGAATATGCTGCGCCGTAATAGTAAATCGCTGTTTTGTTCGGATAGCGCTTCGCTGTCGTTTCCAAATGGTCGACAAGCGTCGTCTCCGGCACGGTCAACGTTTTCGAAAGCCGTTTCGGCCAATACGGGTAATGTCTCGTATTCATCCAACCGTTCCCCCCTCTTTTTGTCTGCTTTGCAAATCGGCAGCCACCGCCCAAAAGAAAGCGGTTGCAATAACATCCATATGCCCAAGCCTTTCAATTCATACCGTTGATTGTCTGGCTAGCATGTACACTTTTCATTGTACATGCTTCCACCTTTTATGTCAATAATATTCTGAATAGTTTAGACAAAATGGTATGCGCCGCCTACAGCAGGCGGCGCAGCACCGGCACACACGCTGACGTGGAGGCGACGATGACGTCGGCATCACCCGGCTTCGCCAAACCGTACGCGTCAATCAACATCGTTCGGCAGCCGAGCCGGCGGGCCGGCGCGATGTCATTGCCGATGTTGTCGCCGACGCAGAGCATTTGCTTGTACTCAACCCCAAAGCGCGCCCGAATCGCTTCCAAATGGGCAACCGTTTTAACCGGCTTAGCGGCTTGGAAAATTTTATAATGGAATACATCCGCCAGCCCCAGCTTTCGCAAAATCGCTTCACTGTCCGGCTCCGGGCTGTTCGTCATCAACACGAGCGCCGCTTTTTCACGCAGCTGGGCAAGCGTCTCAGCCAGCCCCGGCGCTCCATTCATCTGGAATTCCGTCCCCATCATCCATTCGCGCGTCTCCAAAAACGCCGCATATGTATCCGCATTGGCCAATCCGTAATGGCGGCCAATCGAGCTCGGCACCCACCAAAGGTCGCCGATGCTGAAAAACCGATCCAAATCGATCGCCACCGGCCTAGGGTAGGCCGCTTTGACGTCGGCTGCCGGCAACAGCTCGCCGCTCCAACGGCGCACTTCGCGAACATCTCCTTCTTCAAGCTGCAAAATCAAATCTTCCTTTGTATCGTACACCGTGCCGATGCGAAGCGGATGGCGCCCGGCCAGCACCGCCCGGTAGTCGTCCCAAAACCGCGGCCGGTCCGCTGTCTTCAGCCGCTTAGCCACCTGTTCGGCGTAATAGTCAAAATGCTCTGTTTCCTCGTACAGCGTTCCATCGAGATCAAACACGATGACCTTAATAGTTGCCTCGTCCATTGTTCGGTTTGTCTCCTTTCCCCACCGCTATGGCCTTGGTGCACTGGGCCATAAAGACCGCAATGCCGCTTCCGTGAACCCGTTTCTATATTACAAAAGGACGGCGGAGAAATGCAAATGTTGGAAACGGACAAAAGGCATCACAGTTTTCATTTCATTGAAACAGCTGCGGCAGCTGCTGTGCGGCTGTATACACGCCCATATATGCCATCAAGGCGACGACAATAGCGCCAAACGCGGTGAGCCAAAGCGGATGGCGATAGTCGCCGACGATGTCCCGCCTATAGGCGGCGACAAGCATCACCCCAAGCGACAGCGGGAGAATGAGCCCGTTTAGCGTTCCGGCTAAAATTAACGTTTTCACCGGGCGGCCGATCGAGATAAACACGACCGTTGAGATGAAGATAAACAACACAATGATCCAGCGATGGAACCGGTCCAAAACAGGATGGAACGTGCGGATGAACGACACCGATGTGTAGGCCGAGCCGACCACCGACGTAATGGCGGCCGCCCACATAACGATGCCGAACAGGCGGTAGCCGATTTCGCCAGCGGCGAGCCGGAACACCGAAGCTGGCGGATTGGTTTGGTCAAGTGTCAATCCTTGGGCAACGACGCCGAACGCGGCCAAAAACAGCAAAATGCGCATGAGCGAGGCGACACCGATCGCCGAAACCGCACTTTTCGTCACTTCCGTCAAACTGTCTTTCCCTTTGATGCCGGCATCAAGCAGCCGATGACCGCCGGCAAACGTAATATACCCGCCGACTGTTCCACCAACGAGCGTCACAATGGCCAAAAAGTCGATTTTTTCGGGAACGACCGCCCGAACGGCCGCCTCACCAAGCGGCGGCTTGGCTGTAAACACAACATAGAGCGTCAGCGCGATCATGACAAGCCCAAGCAGTTGGGCAAAACGGTCCATCGCCTTGCCGGCTTCGCGGATGAGAAAAATGGCGATGGCGATGATGGCGCTCACGATCGCCCCGGTCTTTGGAGACATGCCGAACAGCACGTTGAACCCAAGCCCGGCACCGCCAATGTTGCCAATGTTAAAGGCAAGCCCGCCAAGGAGCACAAACGCCGCCAACACATAGCCGAGACCGGGCAGCACGGCGTTGGCGATATCTTGCGCCCGCCGCTCGGAAACGGCGATAATGCGCCAAATGTTCGCTTGGGCGCCGATATCAAGCAAAATGGAAAGCAAAATGACAAACCCGAAGCTAGCCGCCAGTTGAGCGGTAAATACGGTCGTTTGCGTCAAAAATCCCGGGCCGATGGCGGATGTGGCCATTAAAAAGACAGCCCCAATGAGTACGCTTAATCTGCCTTCTTTCCTGTTCATCGTCTCTCCTCCTGCCGCATCGCCTCAATGGCGACGCCTTCCTTTTGCAGCGTTTCACGCAGCCGTTTGGCAAACCGCACCGCCTGCTCATTGTCGCCGTGCAGGCAGACAGTGTCGGCTTCAATCGACACGTCTGTCCCTTGCACCGAGCGGACGCGCCGGTCACGGATCATCGTGAGCACTTGCTTGACCGCTTCGTCTTCATCGGCAATGACAGCCTGCGGGTCGCTCCTTGGTGTGAGCGAACCGTCTGCCTGGTAGGTGCGATCAGCGAACACTTCACTCGCCGTCCGCAAGCCGTATGCTTGTCCGGCGCGGATGAGCTCGCTCCCCGACAAACCATACAAGACAAGCGACGGGTCGACATCGCGCACCGCTTTGGCGATCGCTTCGGCCAACGCCGCGTCTTTCGCCGCCATATTGTACAAGGCGCCGTGCGGCTTCACATGCGTCATCACGCCGCCTTCCGCCTTGACAAAGGCTGCAAGTGCGCCGATCTGGTAAACAACGTACGCATACACTTCTTCGGGCGAAACCGCCATCGCCCGCCGCCCAAATCCGAGCAAATCAGGAAGACCGGGGTGGGCGCCGATGGCAACGCCATGCTGGATGGCGAGCTGCACCGTCCGCCGCATGACGAGCGGATCGCCGGCGTGAAACCCGCAGGCAATATTGACGGAAGTGACATACGACAAGATCTCTTCCTGCCCAATCCGGTACACGCCAAAACTTTCACCAAAATCACAGTTCAAATCAATCGTTTTCACTATTCTCCCCCCATTGGCGGCGAATGGCGGCAATCCACCGATCCAGCCGCCGCTGTTGTTCGATATAAAGCTGCACCGCTTCCTCAGGCGCGATCGGTCGAAACTGGATACGGTCGCCGGGACGCGCCTGCGCCAACAAAGGCAAATCGACCGCTGCCACTTGGGCGATGCGCGGGTAGCCGCCCGTCGTCTGGCTGTCGGCCATCAACACGATCGGTTGGCCGGACGATGGCACTTGCACAGTGCCGAAGACGACCGCTTCCGAGACCATTTCCCGCTCGCGCACAAGCGCCAACGTTGGGCCGGAAAGCCGATAGCCGATCCGGTCGGATTGGGGCGTCACCTCATAGAAGGCGGCAAACAACTGAGTGCGGCTGTCCGGCGTAAACTCGCCATACTCCGGGCCGGGGACAGCGCGCACCGTTTTCGTTTTTCCGCCGATATAACGGCTGGCCAACCGGGAGAGCCCCCAATGCAGCGGCTTTGAAGGGAAAATGAGAGCGGCCGTCCCAATCTTCAACACATCCCCGCGCCGCAACGGCCGGCCCGATACACCTCCAAGCTGCGCCGGGACGTACGTTGAACGGCTGCCCATCACAGGCGAAACATCAATGCCACCTGCTACGGCCATATACGCTCTCCATCCCACTCGACATGCCCCGATTTCCAACACATCGCCCGGCTTGACGGCCGCCGGCTTCCAAAGCGCCAACGGCTGCCCGTTCAGCGCGCATGAGAACTCGCCGCCGCATATGGCGATCACCGTTTCGGCGTGAAACCGAATCGTCGGCCCGGCCATCGTCGCCTCGAGCACCGCCTCATCGCCATGGTTGCCGACAAGCGCATTGGCAAGGCGGTACGCCCACGCGTCCATCGCCCCGCCCACCGGCACCCCGGCATGCCGGTAGCCGAAACGCCCGCTGTCTTGAACGGTCGTAAAAAATCCGCCCTCCATGACTTCAATCATGTTCATCTCTCCAACGTGCAAATTCATCGGCGCCAATCGGCCGAAATTCAACAATGTCACCGGCGGAAAGCAAGCTCGGCTCCTTCCGGTGCGGGTCAAATACGCGGAGCGGCGTCCGGCCGATCAGCTGCCAGCCGCCCGGCGTCGCCAGCGGATAGACGCCCGTCTGCCCGCCGGCGATGCCGACCGAACCGGCGGGCACTTTTGTGCGCGGCACCGCCCGCCTCGGTGTGGACAAACGCGGCGACAAGCCCCCCAAATACGCAAACCCGGGCGAAAACCCGATCATATAGACACGGTAGCGGCCGGCCGAATGAAGCGTAACCACCTCATCTTCCGATATCCCGTGAAAGCGGGCGACCTCTGGTAAGTCCGGCCCAAATTCACCGCCATAGCAGACAGGAATAACAACCGTTCGCGCCAAAGGCCGGTCCGTCTGTCCAGACGACTCGACCTTTTCGCGCAGCCACCGGCATACGTCCGCATAACCAATCGCCAGCGGGTCGTAATACACGGTAAGCGATGAAAACGCCGGCACAATTTCGTTGACCCCTTCTTTTCGTTCTCTCTTTAGGCGAACCGCTGTCTCATGAACGATATCATTTACGGTCTCATCGATATAATCGGCAAACCGGACGGTCACTGCATATTCACATAACGGAAACAGCGTATAGTTCATTTCCATCCCTTTCCTTGAAAACCAAGTTCACGTGAAATCTCCATCGCCGCCTGCCGAAGCAACGGAACGATGCGCGCCACATCATCCGGCAAAAAACGCTGTTCCGGGCCGGCGACACTCAGCCCGGCGATGGCCGCGCCTTCATGGTTAAAAATCGGCACAGCCACAGCCGCCGAATAGTTTTCCAGCTCAGAATAGCTGACCGTATAGCCCCGTTTCCGATCTTCTTCCAACTGCCGACGCAACGCCTGCTTGTCCGTTACGGTATTTTTGGCGATTTTGACAAGTTTTGTTCGTTCCAAATAGCGTGCTTGCTCTTTTTCGTCCATAAAGGCCAGCAAAGCGCGCGGGCACGCGCCGGCGTACAGCGGCGCGCGCCGGCCGACTTTCGTATAGACGCGCACCGGCTCAGACGTCTCGACTTTTTCAATATAGAGCGCCTCATCACCGTCGCGGATGACAAGATTCACCGCTTCGTTCGTCGCTTCTTTCAGCCGCTCCATCACCGGCAGCGCCACCCGACGAATATCGAGCCGCTCGGCAACGAGCGACCCAAACGTCAACAATGCCAAACCGAGTTCATAGTGATCGCCCCGCTTTTGCAAAAAGCCAAGCGCGACAAGCGACTGCGCCATCCGGTATACCGATGTTTTCGGCATCTGAAGCCGTTCGACCATCTCTGGCAAAGTCAACCGTTCGCAGTCGAGAAACAAATCAAGCAGTTCTTTTGTTTTTAAGACCGTTTTATTCATCATTGTCCCTCTGTTCCGAATATCAGAATATTAATTCCAAAATACGAGTTATATATTTTTTATTATAATGAAAAGTGGAACAACTTTCTACCACAAAATGAAAAGCGCCCGCTGAACGGACGCCGTCGGATTCAAATCGATAAGCGTTTCAAAAACACATAACTCACTTTTTGATATTCCATTTTTTCCTCATAGAAGCGATGGGCGTCAACCCGCTGCAGGCCGGACGACAGCGAGACAATCCCGTAGCCGTGCTCCCTCGCCCACTCGTGCACATAGGACAACAACGCTTTTCCATACCCTTTCGAACGTTCGGCTGATGTCGTGACCAAATCGCAAACCCAAATAAAACGGCCGTTATAGAGCGTGATCATCGGCATGAATCCGACAACCGCAACCATTTTGTCCTGATCATATAACGCCACAAGCTTATACCCTTCTTGTTCTTGCGCTTCTCGCACGAGCGCCGTGTAGGTTTCCTCATCCAAATGGGTGCGCAGCTCACGCATCACCGGAAAGGCGCTTCTCACTTCTTCCTCCGTTTCAAGCCAAACGAATCGCAGCACGATTCCCATCTCCCTTCTTCTATTTCTACATTCATGATATCAATATTTATCTAAAAATGGAACTGCCTCCTTTCCGCAACGTTGATCATCGTTTCGAAAGAAGACTCTCGCTTCAAACGCGTAAAGGTCGCAGCCCAGCGATCAGCGGAAGCTGAATGTCGGCTGATAAACCAATAATTACAGGATGCGTTTCGTGAAAGCCCACGACTTTAGTCGTTGGGATGAAACGAAACAAAAAATATTAGATAATTGACTCCTATCTAATATTTTGTATAATAAATATTAGATAGGAGGTGTTTATCTAATGTCTAATGATAAGTATACTCATAAAAATGGAATTGTTTATTTAAATCAATATCATGTTATATTTTGTCCAAAATATAGACGTAAAGTATTAGTTGGAGATATTGAAAAAGATTTAAAAGAGATTTTGTATGAAGTAGCGAAAGAAAATGATGTTGAAATTAAAGCGTTAGAAATTATGCCAGATCATGTTCATATGTTTATTTCTTTTGATCCACGACAGCATATCCATAAATTAATACAAGCATTTAAAGGAAAAAGTAGTCGAATACTAAGAGAAAAATATCCTTCGTTAAAAAGCAGACTACCGTCGCTATGGACACGAAGTTATTTTTGTTGCACAATTGGTCATATTTCAGAAGAAGCGGTTAAACAGTACATCGAAAACCAAAAGAACGTATAAAGGAATATAAAGGAAGTGGTGTCATTGGCGAAAACAAAAACCAAAAGCTACGTGCTGACGTTGAAACTCAAAACAGAATTATGGCAAGCGCACATATTAGAGAAACGTTTTGAAATTGGCAGAAAAATATACAACGCTTGTTTGGGCGAATTGCTGAAACGGTATAAAAAACTACAACACGATAAGCAGTATCGTCATCTAATCCAACAACCAAAATCAAAAGAAAGAAACAACTTGCTAAATGAGTTATATCGGCAGTACGGAATCAATGAATACGCTATGCACGATTTTGTTAAGCCAATGCAACACCATTTCAAGAAACACATCGACTCACACACCGCACAAAAAATCGCTACGAGAGCATGTATGGCAATGGAAAAACTAATCTTTGGCAATGCCAAAAAAGTGTCTTTTAAAAAATACAACGATATGGATTCATTAGAAGGAAAAACAAATAGCACAGGCATCCGTTTCAAAAACAAACATTTGCTTTGGAATGGTTTATCTATTCCTGTTATAATTCGCTCAAACGATATATATGCACATACGGCTCTACAAGACCGTATAAAATATTGTCGCATCGTTCGTAGACGGATTAGGGGGAAAATCAAGTATTTTCTCCAACTCACCCTTGAAGGTGTGCCGCCAAAGAAAATAAACCGTCAAACAGGAGAAGTAAAACATCCAATAGGGCAAGGCGATGTTGGCATCGACATAGGAACACAAACCATCGCTATTTGTTCAATGAATAATGTCAAGTTGTTCGTTCTTGCGCCGAGCATCGAAAACATAGAAAAGCAAAAGCGAGTTCTTCAACGAAAATTGGATCGTCAAAGACGGGCGAATAATCCACACAAATACAATGAAGATGGAACAATAAAAAAAGACAACAAGGAAAAATGGGTTTGGAGTAAAAATTATCTAAAAACTCGTCAACAACTAGCCGAGTTGCAAAGAAAGATGGCTGAAAAACGTAAACAAGATCATCAACGGCTTGCTAATTGGATCATCACATTAGGCCATCATATCCAAGTAGAAAAAATGAATTTCAGAGCACTTCAAGCAAAGGCAAAAGAAACAAAAGTCGATGCCAACGGAAAATACAAAAAGAAAAAACGATTTGGGAAAAGCATTGCGAATCGTGCGCCAAGTTTGTTTTTGAACATACTAAATCAAAAACTGCAATATGAAGGCTATTCCCTTCAATACATCGACACATTTAGCGTCAAGGCAAGTCAATACGACCATCAAAACGATGAGTACAACAAGAAAACACTTTCTCAACGATGGCATGAAGTAGACGGACACAAAGTACAACGAGATTTATACAGCGCATTTTTAATCATGAACGTGAAAAACAATCGAAAAGAAATAGATAGGAACAAATGTTTAGAGAGATGGGATCAATTTATTCGACTGCATGATGAAGAAATCAAACGACTTCGTCTTCAGCCATATGTCGTAAGTAGCATGGGAATTTAAATGATAAAAAGCGTCTTGAATCGGGCGCACAGGGCGATAAGCACCAGTAAGGTGTTTGCCCATGAAAGTCTTGTGGAAGTAGAGTCAGTATCCATGCGAAGGTATGGAAGAAGCTCTATAGTACACAAGAACCCCGTGGCTTTAGCCATCGGGAGGTTCAGAGCCGCAGGCGCAAATACGGCTTCAGCGTTGAAAATGGGATCGAGAATTCGCGAATGCCGGCGGTGTAAGGGGCTATTTCATCCTATTTCGCGCAGGAGACTCCCACTTCAACGACCAAAGGGAGTAAGTGGGAGAGGAATGCGCGTTCCCCTTTTCTTTTGTGTATGATAGAAT
>NZ_PIJG01000046.1:0-31650 GCF_002809955.1 Geobacillus sp. Manikaran-105 | reverse complement strand
GTGTTTCCGTGCTTGGTCACGAGATACACGGGAAACCCGGTGTATCGTGAAACACCCGGAAAGAAAAAGGCAAGAAACCCCCACTTCAACGCCTACAGGAGTAAGTGGGGGAGGTTCATAGAAAGCCTCTCGGCGCTCGAAGTCGCCGAGGCGGTGGAACGCGGGTTCCGGTCGGTGTTTCCAGAGGCTGAGTACGTGAAAGTGCCGATGGCCGATGGCGGGGAAGGGACGGTGCAGTCGCTTGTTGATGCGACTGGCGGCCGCATCGTGGAAGTGAACGTGACCGGACCGCTCGGTGAGCCGGTGCGGGCGTTTTTTGGCTTGCTCGGCGACGGGAAGACAGCGGTCATCGAGATGGCGGCTGCCTCGGGGCTGCACCTTGTCCCACGCGACCGGCGTAATCCGTTGGTGACGACGACACGGGGGACGGGAGAACTGATCCGAGCAGCGCTTGACGCCGGCGCCACTCATTTGATTATCGGCATTGGCGGCAGCGCGACAAACGATGGCGGGGCCGGCATGGTGCAGTCGCTTGGGGGAAGGCTTTTGGACGAAGACGGCCGGGACATCGGTCCGGGAGGCGGAGCGCTCGCTTATTTGCAGTCGATCGACTTGTCCGGGCTCGATCCGCGTCTAGAGAACGTGCGCATTGATGTCGCATGCGATGTCGATAATCAGCTCACCGGACCGAGAGGCGCGTCCGCCATTTTCGGCCCGCAAAAGGGGGCGACACCGGATATGGTCGCGGTTCTCGACCAGAACTTGGCGCACTATGCCGACGTCATCAGCCGCGAACTCGGCAAACAAGTCGGCGACATTCCCGGCGCCGGCGCGGCCGGAGGCTTGGGAGCGGGGCTGCTTGCGTTTCTCCCGGCTGAGCTGAAGCGCGGCGTTGATATTGTGATCGAGACGGTTCAGCTCGCAGAGCGCGTCAAAGGCGCCGATTTAGTCATTACCGGTGAAGGACGGATCGACGGACAGACGATATTCGGAAAAACGCCGATCGGTGTCGCCAAAACGGCGAAGCAGTTCGGCGTCCCGGTCATCGGCATCGCCGGTTCGTTAGGCGACGACAGTGCGGTCGTCTTAGACCATGGCATTGACGCCCTCTTTACAATTGTTCCCGGCGTCATTCCGCTTGAGAAAGCGTTCGAGCAGGCGGAACAGTATGTGACGCAAACGGCGCGGCATATTGCCTCTGTGTATCGTCTCGGTCAAATGAAAGGGACATCTTTCTCCTAAGCGGGGAAGATGATGGGATTTCTTCACGGGTGAAATCCTATTGTTGAACGGCATGTTCTGTTCAGCCGTCCCCTTCTCGGGTGGACAATAGAAAAAGGTGTCCCAAAGGCAAGAGGACACCTTTTTTGTATGTTGCAACCCATTGGTTGAGGAAGTCAGTCGTTTATTTGCCTGTCCGCGGCCACGACGCGATCGCCTGGAGGGAGCCGCGAATGGTGAAACGGCCGAATTGATGCGGCAAAATGAAATGGTCGCCCCGGCGAAGCAAGTATGTCTGTCCTTTGCGGACAAGCTCGCCTTCGCCTTCGAGGATGCTGACGATGAGAAACGGTTTTGCCTGCTCTGATTCGAACGCGCCGCGGACGTCCCATTTTTGGACGCCGAAGTAGTCGCCTTCCACGAATGTCGTCACAGTCGCGCCCGGGAATTCGGCGACATGGGGGCGGATGTCGATGTCGCGGTGCGGGACAGTCGTGACATCTATTGCTTTGTCAAGATGAAGCTCCCGCCTGCGCCCTTGGCTGTCGACACGGTCGTAGTCGTAGACGCGGTATGTCGTGTCCGAGCTTTGCTGCGTCTCGAGGACGAGCGTTCCTTCGCAAAGGGCGTGGATCGTGCCGCTTGGGACATAGAAGAAGTCGCCCGGGCGGATCGGCACTTTCCGGAGCAAGCGCTCCCACTCCCCCGCCTCCATCATGGCGCGCAGCTGCTCCTTCGTCTCGGCGTAATGGCCGTAAATGAGCTCAGCGCCCGGCTTGCAATCGATGATGTACCAACATTCCGTTTTGCCGAGCTCTCCGCCTTCATGCGTTTTGGCGTATTCATCGTCCGGGTGGACTTGGACGGACAAGTCGGCGTTGGCGTCCAAAATTTTCGTCAACAGCGGAAAGCGATCAGACGGGAAGTGGCCGAACAAATCGCGGCGTTCCTCCCATAATTGACCAAGCGTCATCCCGGCAAACGGTCCACGGGCGACGACTGTCTGTCCGTGCGGATGGGCGGACACCGCCCAGCATTCCCCTGTTTGCGAAGACGGAATGTCGTAGCCGAATCGTTCGGCGAGCTTCGTGCCGCCCCAAATCCGTTCTTGGAAGACAGGGGTGAGAAAAATCGGTTCAAAGTCCATGCGTCATCCCTCCCGAAAACATCATGCAACGTACAGTCCACTCTCATTTTCATCTTATCACGAAATGCGCGATCAGCAAATGAAAACGATAAGGGGGTTAGGAATATACGCTCCCAACCCCCATTGGAATTCAAGGTCGACATGTCCACTGCAACGATGTTCTGCATGCGCCGCCGTCTCGCGTCAGCGCGTCACTTCGCGTCATCAAGTTCAATGCACGCGAGCGGCTGTTTCGCCGGTCCTTCGATCACATCGCCATCGATCGAGAAGCGCGGGCCATGGCATGGACAGTCCCACGTCTTGTCGCCGCTGTTCCACTCCAGCTCGCAGCCCATATGGGTGCACGTCGTATCAACGACATGAAGCGTTCCCGCTTCGTCCTTATAGGCGCCCGCCCGTTTCCCGTTGACCGAGACGACCGCCCCTTCTCCGCGCGCCAAATCTTGCGGCTGGCGAACAGCTAGTTCGATTTTTCCAACGATCAAGTGTTTGGCGACATCGAGGTTTGTCGTGAAAAATTGCCGCACGCTCGGGTCGGCGTAAAAGCGCGACGGAGAGTACAAGTCGCGATACCGGTTGTCGCGGCCGAGAATGAGGTCGGACAACATCATCCCCGCCGCTGTGCCGTTTGTCATCCCCCACTTCCGGTACCCTGTCGCGACAAAAATGTTTGGCGTCCCTGCCGTCATCAGGCCGATATATGGCACTTTATCAAGCGTCGTCAAGTCTTGGGCCGACCAACGGTAACGAATGTCTTTTACCGTAAACAACTGCGAGGCGAACGAGGACAACGCCTCATAATGGCGCATTGTCGGCACCCCTTGGCCGGTCTTATGGTTTTCCCCGCCGATGAGAATAAGCGTCTCGCCATTTGCCGCTGCGGAACGGACCGAGCGCTTCGGGTTGTCGGCGCTCAAGTACATGCCTCCCGGGTATGGCTCTGCAGCTGTGATGGCAATGACATACGAGCGCTCAGCATGCATGCGGGAAAAATAAAATCCGCCGTCATGAAACGGAAAGTGGGAACAGACGGCGACGTGGTCGCATGTGACCCGCCGTTTGCTGCGCGTCACGACGGACAGCCGCTCTCCTTGTTCAATGTCGGCGACCGGCGTGTGCTCGTAAATGATGCCGCCGCCTACAACCACGACGTCGACCGAAACGTCTTCTTCGAGCTTCGGGAAGGACGGAAGCGGCACGGAATCACGCCAATACGGCTCTATGACCGAAGGGAGGGATGACATACGGATGCCTCCTTGCCTGTCAATAGTGGTTTTCCATAGTTTGCTCTTTGCCATGGACCGTTATTCCACATATCCACAACCCTTTTCTTTTTTTGGCAATCGTCCGCAAGGAGAATAAAAGATGGTACAATAGAAAAAAAGAGGTCAAGACTGTTTTGCAAAAATAATGTTAAAGGAAGATCAAGAGTGAATAAATATACACATTCGTTTCATGAACGCGCCAATGGGTTGGCAGACAGCTTCATTTTAGAGCATTACAGCTTGAGCGAGCTCAATTTTGAGACCGTCAGCCATTACCGGGAGCAGTTTGCCCGCGCCAAACCGGGGCATCCATGGAACAGTCTTGAGACGAAAGAGTTTTTATACAAAATCGGCGCTTGGGGCAAGCTGCGCGACAGCAGCAAAGAAGGACTGACGCTCGCCGGACTCGTGATGTTCAGCGAAGAGCGGATCATTACCGAGGTGCTGCCGCAATATTTTTTAGAATACCGGGAATATGACGGTGCAAAGGCGGCAGGATGGGCGAAGCGGTTCACATCGCAGGATGGAACGTGGTCCGGCAACGCCTATGATTTTTATTTCCGCGTGTTGGCGGAGTTGGAGCGCCACGTTTGGCTTGAGGAAGGGCGTGCTCTGCTCGCCGAGGCGCTCGCTAATGCCATCGTTCATGCCGATTACGGGGAAGAAGGCGGCATTACCGTTGAAAAAGAGGACGGGGCGTTTCGATTTGCCAACCCGGGCCGGTTCCGCCTGCCAATTGAAGCCGCTATGGCTGGACAAATGAGCAATCTGCGCAATCCGAACATCTTTAAAATGTTTTTGTTGATCGATGTATGCAAACGCGCAGGATCCGGTTTGAAGCGCATGCATGATTGGCAGGAACGGGCGCTTGTCCAGCCGGTCGATATTTTGCAGCAAATGAATCCAGACCGCACGATCGTGACGTTATGCCCATTGTTGTTTCCAGCTGAGGCGGGGGCGACAATTGAAACAGAAATCAATGAATCATTGCAACAGCAAGAACAAGCATGGATAGAACACGGTGCGGATCAACATGACGTGGACTTCGGAAGTAACGAGGCCAACTACGTAAATAAGGAGCTCAACTCCGTTATTATCGAACAAAACTCCGTAAACAACTCGACAAACTCCTTGAATAGGGAGGCGAACTCCGTAAAAAACGAGATTGACTCCGTAAATATCCCGTCATGCTCCGTGAATAAAGGTGCGAACTCCGTTAATAAAACACCAAACTCCGTAAATAATGCTATATCTGTTGATGAAAGGGAGGAAGAAGAGAGAAACGAGGCGATCGATGAGCGGCTGTGGGAGATGGCAGAACTGGCACGTCGAAAAAAGCGGTTGGCTCCGGCGGTTATGGAAGAGATGATCGTCCGCCTGTGCTGCGAGCGACCGCTGCGACTGAAAGAGTTGGCGACGCTGTTGGAACGGACGCCGGATGGGCTGCGCACCAACTACTTAGGGAAGCTGGTCGACGAAGGGAAAATCCGATTGAAATATCCGGATCAGCCGAACCACCCGCGCCAGGCGTACATCGGCGTCAAAGAAAGATGAGGGACGGGTTGTGCAGTTGCCAACAAATGAAAAGGAAACGGAGCTGACTCAAAAGTCCCTTTTTGATGAAATGTAACCGAAGTATGTGAAAGAGACCACCTCTGCGTCCGAATGCGGTTGGCGCTTCTTGCTGTTCAGCGAGGTTGAACAGCATCCGGCTCGTGCTGAAAATGCCGCTGTTGCATGACGATAAAGCCGCAGTCAAGACGACGAAGTTAATGATTCCGGCAGCCGCATGAATGATAGTTTGTAAATGAACAATGTTTCCAAAACATTATTTATAGAATAGTTTGAATAGTTCAGGGAATGATCGAGATTGCCCAGCGGCATCCTATTTTGTACAATAGGAAGCACAGGCGAAGAGGAACGGAGCGAAGGTGATCGACATGGAAGAACGGGACATGAAGACGTTTCTTGCCCAGCTGCAGCAAGAAGGGCTGCTGACCGAGCAGACGCGTCCGGTTTGGGAAATGATTTTGCCGAAACGATTAAAACGAATGTATGACGTTCTTAACGAGCGCACCCGTTATATTACGGTTTTGATTGAAGCGGTCGACGACCCGCACAATCAGGCAGCGGTGCTGCGGACAGCCGAGGCGTTCGGCGTTCAAGACATCCATATCGTCACGGGAAAAGCGCCATTTTCGCCAAACCGGCTCGTGACGCGCCATGCTGACCAATGGCTGACGCTTCACCGGCAGCCTGATATCGAAACCGCCATCAACGACTTAAAACAGCAAGGGTATCAAGTGTATGCCAGCTATCTTGGCGAGGGGACGATTCCTCTTTCCGACATCGATGTATCCAAACCGACGGCGCTTTTATTTGGCAACGAACATAGCGGCGTATCCGATGAGGCGCTGAAACTCGCAGACGGGACGTTCGTCATCCCGATGTACGGCTTCGTCCAAAGCTTTAACATTTCCGTTGCCGCGGCGCTGGCGCTGTACGATGTGACTGAGCGCGCCCGCCGCCAAGCCGGAACGCGCTATTATTTATCGTCGAATGAGAAAAAAGCGCTCTACCAACAATGGATGTGGCAAACGTTGAATCCGCGCATCCGCAAACAGCTTGAGCTGCAAGGGTATACCATTTAACTTCCCTCCGAAAGAAGTCTTCTACTTCTAAACGTGAAGCGGTTGGCGTTAGCCAACGAATAGGATAGAATATGGCTAGAACGGACACCTTCGGAACGAAGGGAAGCGTAAAGGGTTCTTGTGTGTGGCTTACCGTTCAGCGAACACACACAAGTCGCTTGAAGCCCCCGCCTCTAAGCGAAGCGTAGGTGGTGGGTAGTTCACATACAAGAAACGGCCGGATTTTTTGGAACGTAGGGATCCGGCCGTTTTTTTTTGATGGCCTTTCCTTCCTTCAATCCCTTTTCCCATCAATATTTCCCTGAACGAGGAAAACAAGTGACGATTTCTTGAACAATGATTGAACAGTTGGTGACAAATGTTTTGCTGATTTATGAACTTTTGCGTGTGTTGGTTTCAAATATTTTCAATTTTGATATGGTAGAAAACAAAGAAATATTGGATGGAAGACGCCTTGGATATCGGGGACGGATAAAGGGGGATACAGAGCGATGAAACAGGCGATATGGCGCGTCATGTTAGCCTTGCCGTTTTTGCTTTTGCTTGGTGGTTGCGTCGAGCGCACAGCGGTGTTAAATCCGCAAGGGCCGGTGGCGCGCATGCAGTATGATTTGATCATGTGGTCTGTCGGCTTTATGTTGTTCATTATTGTTGTTGTATTTACGTTGTTTGCCGTTTTTCTCATTCGTTATCGCGAGAAGCCGGAAAATGCCGGCTATGAGCCGCCGGATGAGGAAGGAAACACGTTGCTTGAAGTCGTCTGGACGGCCATTCCGATTTTGATTGTCGCTGCGCTCGCTGTTCCAACAGTGAAGGCGACGTTTGCGTTGGAAAAGCCGCCGACCGAGAACGTGAAACCGATCACGATTCATGTGACGGCGGCGAACTGGAAATGGATTTTCAGCTATCCGGAAGAAAACATTGAAACGGTCAACTACGTCCATATTCCGGCCGGTGTGCCGGTCAAATTCAAGCTCACGTCCGTCGGACCGATGAATTCGTTTTGGGTGCCGGAGCTAGGCGGACAAAAATATGCGATGGACGGCATGGAGACAGAGCTGATTTTACAAGCTGATAAACCAGGATCGTATATGGGGCGGAGCGCCAACTTTTCCGGGGAAAAGTTCGCCCATATGGAATTTGAGGTTGTCGCCCAAACGGGAACGGACTTCCGCAAATGGATAAATGAAGTGAAACAAACCGCCCCGAAGCTCGATAAGGAAAAATACACACAAATTTTAAAACCGGGGCTTGTTGGGCGAATGACGTTTTCGAACACCCACTTGCAATGGATTGACCATGCGAAACAGAACAGCCATCATGGAGATGGAAAGCCAATGAAAAATGACGATCAACATGATGAAACGATGACAAACGGTCACCATCATGGGGAGTAGGAAAGGAGGAGCGAAAGATGAAATGGAGCGAGTTTTTCGTAACCGGAGAGCCGCTCATTTACGCGGCTGATGTCGCGATCGTTTTAACGATAATCGGCATTGTGTTCGTCTTGACGTATTTTAAAAAATGGAAATGGCTGTGGAACGAATGGCTCACTACCGTCGACCATAAAAAAATCGGCGTCATGTACATTATTTGCGCAGTTTTGATGCTCTTCCGCGGCGGCGTTGATGCGCTTTTGATGCGGGCGCAGCTGACCGCGCCGAACATGAAGTTTCTTGACGCGCAACATTACAATGAAATATTTACGACGCACGGGACGATTATGATCTTGTTTATGGCGATGCCGTTCATCATCGGCTTGATGAACATCGTCGTTCCGCTGCAAATTGGGGCGCGCGACGTCGCGTTTCCGTATTTGAACGCGTTAAGTTTTTGGCTCTTTTTCTTCGGGGCCATGCTGTTTAACATTTCCTTTGTCATCGGCGGATCGCCGGACGCCGGCTGGACGGCGTATTTCCCGCTTGCCGGCAACGAATTCAGCCATGGCGTCGGCAACAACTATTACGCTGTCGCTTTACAAATTTCCGGGATCGGAACATTGATGACCGGGATCAACTTCCTTGTCACGATTTTAAAAATGCGTGCGCCGGGCATGACGTTGATGCGCATGCCGATGTTTACGTGGACGATTCTCATCACATGCGTGCTCATTATTTTCGCCTTCCCGGTGTTGACGGTCGCCTTGGCGCTCATGACGTTTGACCGGCTGTTTGATACGCAGTTTTTCACGATGGCCAACGGCGGCATGTCGATGCTCTGGGCGAACTTGTTCTGGATTTGGGGCCATCCGGAAGTGTATATCGTCATTTTGCCGGCGTTCGGCATTTTCTCGGAAGTGGTCAGCACGTTTGCGCAGAAACGGCTGTTCGGTTATAAGGCGATGGTCGGTTCGATCGTGGGCATTGCGTTTTTAAGCTTTATTGTCTGGGTGCACCACTTCTTTACGATGGGCGCAGGGCCGGCCGTGAACTCTGCCTTCTCGATCACGACGATGGCGATCGCCATTCCGACCGGGGTGAAAATTTTTAACTGGCTGTTTACGCTCCGAAAAGGGAAGATCCGCTTTACGACGGCGATGCTTTGGTCGCTGGCGTTCATTCCGAACTTCGTCATCGGCGGCGTGACGGGGGTTATGTTGGCGATGGCGGCGGCCGATTATCAATACCATAACAGCTATTTTCTGATTGCCCATTTCCATTACGTGTTGATCGCGGGTACGGTGTTCGCCTGCTTTGCCGGTTTGCATTATTGGTATCCGAAAATGTTCGGCCATATCTTGAATGAACGGCTTGGCAAGTGGACGTTTTGGCTGTTTATGATCGGCTTTAACATCTGCTTCTTCCCGATGTATTTCCTAGGATTGATGGGGATGACGCGCCGCATGTACACGTACTCGGCTGGTCTCGGCTGGACGCCGCTCAACGTCGTCGCGACGGTCGGGGCGGTGTTGATGGGCATCGGGTTTATCGTGCTTTGTTACAACATTTATTACAGCGCCCGCTACGGCGAGCGCGACATGACCGGCGACCCGTGGAACGGACGGACGCTTGAGTGGGCGACCGCATCGCCGCCGGTGCATTACAATTTCCCGGTGACGCCGGTTGTCGAAGATGTGGACGCGTATTGGGTGATGAAGAAAAAGTATGGCGGCTTCCACGTGAAAGAAGAAGACTTGAAGCCGATCCATATGCCAAGCAACTCAGGACGCCCGTTTTGGATGTCGGTGGCGTTTTTCGTCGCCGGGTTCGGCCTTGTGTTCAAGTGGTTTGCGTTGGCTATCGTTGGTGCGTTGTTCATTGTGCTTGGATTGATTCTCCGCTCATTTGAAGACGATGATGGCTACCATATTCCGGTTGACGAAATCAAACGGATGGAACGAGCGGCGCGGAAGGGGGCGTGACGAATGGGAGAAGCTGCACATCGCTATGAGGAAACGGTGCCGCTGGAGTATCGGACGCAAGAAAGTCGGTTGAACATATTGGGTTTCTGGATTTTCCTCGGGGCGGAAGTCGCGCTGTTTGCGACGCTGTTTGCGACGTATCTCGTCTTGTTCCAACGGACCGGCTCGGGGCCGACGGCAGCGGAGCTGTTTGAGGTAAAAGACGTTTTGATCGAAACGTTGTTGCTGTTGACGAGCAGTTTCACATGTGGGTTGGCCATTTTTGAAATGCGCCGTGGCCGCATGAGCGGGCTGATCGCTTGGCTGCTCGTGACGCTTCTGCTTGGGGTGGGGTTTATTACGGTTGAAATTCGCGAGTTCATCCATTACGTCCATGAAGGAGCGACGATGCAGACGAGCGCATTTTTATCAAGCTTTTTCGTGCTCGTCGGCACGCACGGCGCCCACGTCAGTGTAGGGATTGGCTGGATGATTTTGATTATCATCCAGCTCCTCCAGCGCGGCTTTACGCCGAAAACAGCGCGCAAAGTGTTTATCGTCAGTTTGTATTGGCACTTTTTAGACGTCGTTTGGATTTTCATCTTCACGCTCGTCTATTTGTTAGGGATGGTGATCTAACATGGGCGCAAACAGCCATCGCGAATCATTTCCGTGGAAACATATCATTGGGTTTTTGTTGTCGCTCATCTTGACGTTTGCGGCTCTTTGGGTGGCGCTCTCGTCTGGGCTGCCGCTTAAAGCCGTGATCGTCATCATCGTCTTGTTCGCGATCATCCAAGCGAGCTTGCAGCTGTTTCTATTCATGCACGTCAACGAAAGCGACAGCGGCAAAGTGCAAACGTTCAACATGGTATACAGCTTCTTTATTGCTGTTGTCGTTGTCGCCGGTTCGATTTGGGTGATGCAGTTTGTGTTGTAAAGCGAGGCTGGCCGGGGTTCGGCCGGCTTTTTATGTTCAGAAGAGCTTTTGTGGTGTCATAGATGCCTGAAATGGGGGAGCCGTTGACGGAACATTGAAGAGATGGAGAGGCAACGTGGTTGCATTATAGGGGGCATGATATGTGCCTAAAAAAAGTCGTCTTGCCTCAAACAGGCAAGACGACGTTTTACAGCACTTTTGATAAAAACGCTTTCGTCCGCTCATGCTGCGGGTGGTCGAACAAGTCTTCCGGCTTCCCTTCCTCGACAATGTAGCCGCCGTCCATAAACAGGACGCGGTCGCCGACTTCACGGGCAAAGCCCATCTCGTGGGTGACGACGACCATCGTCATCCCTTCATTGGCCAGCTGCTTTATGACCGAGAGCACTTCCCCGACCATTTCCGGGTCAAGCGCTGACGTCGGCTCGTCAAACAGCATGATTTTCGGTTCCATGGCCAATGCCCGGGCGATGGCGACGCGCTGCGCCTGCCCACCGGAGAGGGAGTCCGGGTAGACGTGCGCTTTGTCTTGCAGCCCGACTTTGGCGAGCAGCTCCATCGCCTTCGCTTCCGCTTTTTCACGCGGCCATTTCCGCACTTTCATCGGTGCCAGCGTGATATTGTTCAGCACCGTCATATGCGGAAACAAGTTAAAGCGCTGGAACACCATTCCGACTTCTTCCCGCACTTTATTTAAGTTCGTGTCTTTCGCCTTTAAATTAATGCCGTCAATAATAATTTCACCTTCATCGAAATCCTCAAGCAAGTTTAAACAGCGTAAAAACGTCGATTTTCCCGACCCCGATGGGCCGATGACGACCACGACTTCTCCTTCGCGAATATGGACATCGATTCCTTTTAAAACTTGGAGCGAACCGAACGATTTTTTCAGCTGGCGTACGTCAATCATTGGGTCGAATACTTCCTTTCAAGATAGTGTGACAGTTTGCTTAACGAAAGCGTTAAGAGCAAATAGATGAACGCCACTGTTAAATACGGCTCCCAAACGCGGTAATACTCACCCGCGGCCGCTTTCCCCCAATACATGATTTCCGGGGCGGCGATGACCATCCCAAGCGACGAATCTTTAATTAAGACGATAAACTCGTTCGCAAACGGCGGAATCATTCGCTTTAACGCCTGCGGCAAAATAATGTAGCGCATCGCCTGCGCATGCGTCATCCCAAGCGAGCGGGCCGCTTCCATTTGCCCTTTGTCGATCGACTGGATGCCGGCGCGGAAAATCTCGGCCACATACGCGGCCGAGTTGAGCGACAGCGAGACGGCCAGGGAAGCGACGGCATTTGGCTGGGCGAAAAAGAGCGGCATGGCGCCGAAATGGACAAGCAAAATTTGCACGACAAGCGGCGTACCGCGGAAAAAGTGAATGTACCACGAAAACGGCAAACGAATAATCGGGTTGGACGACATTTTGCCAAGGCCGATGAACAGGCCGAGAATGAGGCCGAACACGATGCCGGCTAATGATACGCCGATCGTTACGAGCAGCCCTTGCCAAAAGTAAGGGGCGTATTCAACAATAATATCAAAACGAAAATCCATCGATCTCACCTTTCTCTAAGAAAAATGCGTAACTTGCTAGCAGTTACGCATTTTTCTATGTTCGTGCGCTTATTGTTGTTGTTTTAAGCCTTCCATATTCGGTTCTTTGCCAAACCATTTTTTGTAAATCTCTGTATATTTGCCGCTGTCGATCACTTTTTGCAATGCTTCGTCCACTTTGGCTTTCAATTCGCTGTCTTTCGGGAAGATCATGCCGTAGTATTCCGAAGCGAAGTTTTGTGGATCTTCAATGACTTGCAATTTTTTGTCCGGATTGTTTTTCACGTATTCGTTTGCCACCGCGTTGTCCGTGATGACAGCATCAACACCGCCGTTTAGCAGTTCCATAATGGCAACAACACTCGTTTCGAATTTTTTAATATGATCGCCTTTGCCAAATAGCTTCTCCGCAGCTTTTTGACCGGTTGTCGCGTTTTGAACGCCGATCGTTTTCCCTTTTAAGTCAAGGGCGTTTTTCACCGGGCTGCCTTGTTTGACTAAGATGACTTGTGTTGCTTCAAAGTACGGAGCTGAGAAATCATAAGATTGTTTCCGCTCGTCCGTAATCGTAATGCCGGAAATGCCCATGTCGATTTCTTTGCTTTGCAGCGAAGCGAACAGCGGATCCCAGCCGATGTTTTTTAATTCATAATCCAAGCCGGCTTCTTTCATCACCGCATCCAAAAGGTCGGCGTCAAACCCAACAATTTTTCCTTTTTGCATATATTCAAATGGCGCAAACGCCGCGTCCGTCCCGACGGTGATTTTTTGCTTCCCTTCTTTTTCAGCGCCTGACGGAGAGCTTGTTTCTGCCGACTTGCCACAAGCGGCGAGCGCCATAAACAACACAGCAACGACCGCTACGATCAAACCTTTCTTCATTTTTAACATCCTATAAAATCCCCCTTTGGAATCATTGTCGATGAACGATTATCATACTATCAATATTTTTGTTATTATGCAATAGGTTTTATAAAAATAATTGTTTGAACATTTTGGCACCGCCGTATAAATGGGGAAAAGGCGCATTTTTCAATGTTTTTCGCCACATTAACTGAAGGGCATATGGCTAATATCATTTCGTGTGCATTTTTATAAAATAATTTTTTATGTATAAAAAGACATAAACGATTGATTTTGAATTTACAGAATATTATACCAGAAAGAGGGTAGAGTTGGCAAAGGTTTTGTCAATTTGTTTATTATAGCGGTATGGAAAAATAAATACTATTGTGTAAATACTATCAATTTCGTTATGATGAAAGTGGTGACAAGACAGTAGAGGAAGGAGAGCCCATATGGTTTTATTTTCCGTCATTGTGTATTTAGTCGGCATGCTTTGGATTGGCTATTGGGCGTATAAACGGACGTCCAATTTGTCTGATTATATGCTTGGCGGCCGGACGCTCGGACCGGCGGTGACGGCGCTCAGCGCCGGGGCTTCCGACATGAGCGGCTGGCTGCTCATGGGGCTGCCGGGGGCGATGTATGTCGATGGGGTGAGCGCCGCCTGGATCGTCATCGGCTTGACGCTTGGCGCTTATGCAAACTGGTTGTTTGTCGCGCCGCGCTTGCGCGTCTATACGGAAGTAGCGAACGACTCGATTACGATTCCGGAGTTTTTGGAAAACCGTTTCGGCGATGCGTCGAAATTGTTGCGGATGGCATCTGGGATTGTCATTATGGTCTTTTTTACGTTTTATGTCTCGTCCGGCCTCGTTTCGGGGGGCGTTCTGTTTGAAAACTCATTTGGTGTTAGCTACCATACGGGATTGTGGATCGTCGGCGGTGTTGTTGTCGCCTACACGCTGTTTGGCGGCTTTTTGGCCGTCAGCTGGACGGACTTTGTCCAAGGGACGATTATGTTCATCGCGTTGATTTTAGTGCCGGTCGTGACGCTGTTCCATACAGGCGGGCCGGTGGATACGATGGAGACGATTCGCGACATCGATCCCAACTTGTTGAATATATGGAAAGGAACAAGTTTTCTTGGCATCATTTCATTATTCGCCTGGGGGCTTGGGTATTTCGGCCAGCCGCACATTATCGTCCGCTTTATGGCCATTAAGTCGGTGAAAGAAATGAAAAGCGCCCGCCGCATCGGCATGGGCTGGATGATTTTCTCCACTGTCGGGGCGATGTTGACCGGTCTTTTTGGAATCGCTTACTTTTCGCAGCGCGGCATGAAGCTTGATGATCCGGAAACGGTGTTTATTCAACTCGGACACATTTTGTTCCATCCGATTATTACTGGGTTTTTGCTGGCGGCGATTTTAGCGGCGATTATGAGCACGATCTCGTCACAGTTGCTCGTCACGTCGAGCTCGCTGACCGAAGACTTGTATAAAGTCGTGTTCCGCCGCGCGGCTTCGGATAAGGAGCTTGTCTTCGTCGGGCGTTTGTCGGTGCTCCTTGTCGCCATTGTCGCGACAGCGCTGGCGTATACGAAAAACGACACGATTTTAAACTTGGTCGGCTATGCGTGGGCTGGGTTTGGCGCATCGTTTGGCCCCGTCATTTTGCTTAGCTTATGCTGGCGGCGGATGACGAAATGGGGGGCGCTCGCCGGCATGGTCGCCGGGGCGGCAACGGTCATTTTGTGGACGCAGTCGGAGTATTTGAAAGGGCTGTTGTATGAAATGATCCCCGGTTTTGCCGCCAGCTTGGCAGCGATTGTGATCGTCAGCTTGCTGACGAAGGAGCCAGAAGGGAAAGTAGCTGAACAATTTGATCGATTCAAGCAGTTGCTGTCCTAAAAATAGGCAAAAGGGTGTCCCCTTGCGCAGGGGCACCCTTTTTGTCGTTTAGGACTATTTCACTTGATTCCAATCCGGGTACAAGTCGATGCGCCGGTCGCGCCATGTCGCGACCGATCCTTTTTCCCGCACTTTGCGAAGGAGCGACAAGTCAAGGTCAGCGGTAATGACCATGTCGCTGTTGATCTCGCCCGCCGCAAGGACGCCGCCTTGCGGGAACGGGATGTCGTTTGGCGTGATGACGGCCGCCTGGCCGAAGTTGGCGCGCATAAAGTCGACCGTCGGAAGCGAGCCGATCGTGCCGGTCGTGACGACATACACTTCGTTTTCGATGGCCCGCGCGTGGCAGCAATACCGTACACGGTAAAACCCGTGCCGATCGTCGGTGCACGACGGACAGAAGATGACGTCCGCCCCTTTGGCGCGCGCCAGGCGAACGATTTCCGGAAACTCGATGTCATAGCACGTCAAAATGGCGATCGTCGCTTTGTCCGTTTCAAAGACGTGCAGTCCGTCACCCGGGGCGATGTTCCATTCGTTGGCCTCGGTCGGGGTGATGTGCAGCTTCGCTTGGCGATGGATCGTTCCGTCCGGCGCAAACAAGTGGGCGACATTGTACAGCTTGCCGTTTTCGCGGATGACATGCGTACCGCCGATCAAATACATGCCCGTGTCTTTGGCGAGCGACGTAAACAGCCCGCAATACGGCTCCGTGTAGTCCGGCAAGTCGTCGATCGCTGCTTGACGTCCGTCATCAAGTGGAATGGAAAGCAATTGGGTCGTGAAAAATTCTGGGAACAAGACAAACTCGGCGTCAAACTCTTGCGCTGTTTTGACGTAATGCGTCACTTGCGCGGCAAACTCGTCAAACGAACGGATCGTATGCAAATGATATTGGACAGCGGATACGCGCAATGGCGGCACCTTCCTTTCTATTTCCATATGGCATCTATTTTAGCACCATGCAAACCGTTTCGAGGCATTTGATTTTTCAATATGCGCAGGCCCCGCTCCCTTCCTATTTCAAGGAGGGGAGTTGCGGAAAAAGACAAGGACGAGGTCTTGTCTATTATTGTTCGCCGTAGCGGCGGTACGCACCGTGATGTGTGGGCCCGACGTATTCGTTTAACGGGAACGAATGGCGAATGGCGGCGGTGATGAACGCCTTGGCGGTGGCAATGGCGTCTTTCACCGGCCGGCCTTTTGCCAGTTCGGCGGCGATGGCCGCCGAGAACGTGCAGCCTGCTCCGTGCGTATACGTCGTGTCAATCCGCTCCGATTCGAGGAGTTCAAACGTTTTGCCGTCGTAAAGGACGTCAACCGCATAGTCATGCGGAATTTTCCGCCCGCCTTTGACGATGACATATTGGGCCCCGAGTTCATGAATGCGCCCGGCCGCTTCCTTCATGTCCTGGATCGTTTCAATGCGCGGCAAGCCGGAAAGCTGCGCTGCTTCGAACAAGTTTGGCGTCACGACCGTTGCTTTTGGTACAAGCGTTTCCCGGTAGCACACCGTATTTTCCGGGTGGAGCGGCTCATCCGCCCCTTTGCACACCATAACTGGATCGACGACCGCATTTTTCAAACCATGCTTTTCAATCGTCCGCGCCGCTAATTCAATGATATCAGTTGTCGGAAGCATGCCTGTTTTTAAGGCATCAATCCCGACGCCGACGATGATCGTCTCAAGCTGGGCTTCGATCGTTGCTAGGTCAACGGGGAACACTTGGTGCGCCCACCGGTTGTGCGGGTCCATGGCGACGATGGTCGTGATCGCCGTCATGCCGTAAACGCCAAGCTCTTGGAACGTTTTTAAGTCCGCCTGCAGCCCGGCGCCGCCGCTGCTGTCCGAGCCGGCGATCGTTAACGCTTTTGGCATCGTCATCATCATCACTCCTTTGCTTCATAACATTATATCATGAAGCCGCCCTCAAGGACGAAATAGTTGTTCCACATCAACAAAAAAGCCATCCAGCACACGTGAACAGGCCATGCCGGTTTCTTTCCAGACGCCGGCTTGTTCATATTGTCCATTGTCATTGAGCGAGTAGATTTGCACAACACGATGCATGGGGTTCACGATCCAGTATTCATAGACTCCGTATTGCATATACAAATTCAATTTGAACACGAGATCGTACGCCTGGTTGGAAGGGCTTAAAATCTCGATGATCAGCGTTGGGACGCCGACAAATTTTGTATCCGTTAATCCACTTCGATCACAGATCACGGTTAAATCAGGGACGACAATTTTCTTGCCTTCGATTCGTTCGTTCTTTAGTTCGATATCAAACGGGGCATGAAACACTTCACACGGCTTTCCTTCTAAAAAATGGAACAGTTGGACGTGCAGCCGTCCCGATATGCGTTGGTGCTGGGTCGAAGGGGAGGGAGACATCAACACAGCGCCATCAATGTATTCTAAAACGCGGTCGGTTGTTTCCCGCATGCGATAAAATTCTTCAAGCGATACCGCCTGTTTTCCCGGAACGTTCACGAAATCACCTTCTTTCCCGCTTTCTATTTTCATTATACACTGGCCGCTTTGCCGAACGAAAATGATTTGGCATAACGCAACGGGTGACATACTCCCGCCGCCTACGCTCACTTGCAGAAATGGCGGCCTTGTCGGTTTAGGACGATAAAAAAAAGCCGCCCGCTATGAGCGGGCGATCATGGGAATGGACAATGATGAACAGGCGGCCGGCAGCGCGCGTTGTCGGCCGCGTCCATCATGGTTAGTTGGCGGCCAACGTTTTCCCGAGCGCTTCGCGGGCCGGGACGTAGCGATAGCCGAGGTCGCGGGCGACGGCTTCGTACGTGATTTCGCCGTTGGCGACGTTGACGCCAAGCTCGAGCGCCGGGTTGTCCGTAATGGCTTGCATGACGCCTTTATTGGCGATTTGCAAGGCGTATGGGATCGTGACGTTCGTCAAGGCGATCGTCGAGGTGCGCGGGACAGCACCCGGCATGTTGGCGACCGCATAATGGACGACGCCGTGTTTGACGTACGTCGGGTCGTCGTGCGTTGTGACGTGGTCGCTTGTTTCGACGATGCCACCTTGGTCGATGGCGACATCGACGATGACCGACCCCGGTTTCATCGCTTTCACCATGTCCTCGGTGACGAGCTTCGGCGCCCGCGCTCCCGGGATGAGGACAGCACCGATGACAAGGTCGGCCTCTGCGACCGCTTCGGCGATGTTCATCGGGTTGGACATGAGCGTCGTAATTTGGTTGCCGAAAATGTCGTCAAGCTCGCGCAGGCGATCCGCGTTCAAGTCGATGATCGTGACATCTGCCCCGAGGCCGACCGCGACTTTTGCCGCATTCGTGCCGACGACCCCGCCGCCGATGATGACTACTTTGCCGCGGGCGACGCCAGGGACGCCGCCAAGCAAAATGCCTTTGCCACCGTACGGTTTTTCCAAAAATTGCGCCCCGATTTGCGCCGCCATCCGTCCGGCGACTTCGCTCATCGGCGTCAACAGCGGCAGCGTGCGGCCGACTTGCACAGTTTCATAGGCGATGGCGATAACGCCGCTTTCTTTTAACGCGCGCGTCAACTCTGGGTCGGCGGCCAAATGCAAGTAGGTGAACAGCACAAGCCCCGGACGGAAGAAGCGGTATTCGCTTGGCAGCGGCTCTTTCACTTTCATCACCATATCTGCTTGCGCCCACACATCTTCCGCTCGCTCGATGATTTGTGCTCCGGCACGGGCGTAATCATTGTCGCTGAAACCGCTTCCAACCCCTGCCTCTTTCTCAATGAGCACCGTATGTCCTGCCTGAACGAACGACAATACGCCAGCCGGCGTAATGGCGACACGGTTTTCGTTATTTTTAATTTCCTTTGGCACTCCAATAATCATGAATATGGTTCCTCCTCATCAAAAGTGGCCTTACTTATAGTATAAAAGAGACGGAACGGGCCGGGCATTGTTCAAAAAAGAGAAAGAAGCGCGTGGGTTTTGTGGATTTCCACAAATTCAACCGCGCGCTTCGTATTTCGCTAATTTAATATCAATGTATAATTTGATTTTTTGATTCATGTCATTGAGATCAAGCTCGGCGATGTCGGCAATCCGCTTGAGCCGATAAGCAAGCGTGTTCGGGTGAACGTTGAGGACGTCGGCGGTTTCTTGCGCGTTTTCGTTATGGTCAAAAAACGTTTCAAACGTTTTCACCAAGTCGCTGTGATGTTTGCGGTCATAGGCTTGCAATTTCTCAAGCGCCGGGTTGGTCCAGCCTCCTTGCCGTTTTTTTTCAAGCAAAAAGTCAAAAAATTGGTAAATACCGAGTTGGGCGTAGCCGTAAACCGACTTGATTTCATCGCCGAGCTTTTCTTTCAGCGCCAGGACGGCGAGCGCTTCGCGGTAGCTTTTTTCAATGAGGCGATAGACGCTGTACACGCCGCCAAATCCGCACTGCACATCGTGGATGTGAAATCGTTCTTTCATTTTGGCGGCGAACGATTCGATGAATGCACTCAGCTCTTTCAGCGGCTGGTCAGTTTTGGGCGCCCCAAGCAAAATCACATCGCGGCCGTCGGTCGTATAAAGAAGAATCGGGATTTGCTGAGTCGTCTGCAAGAGATAAGAAATTTGCCGCTCCATTTCGGCGGTCAAATCAGCGGCAAAGCGGAAGACGACAACGGCAAACTGCGGTGCGGTCGGGATTTGCATGGCAGCGAGATGGGCGCGAATCTCGTCTTCGGCCGCGATATGGCTCGTCAGCAACTTCCAAAACAGCTCCTGCACCCGCTCTTCTTTTTTGTTTTTGCGCATATACAGCTGCAACACTTTGTTTTTCGCTGCCTTGGCGGCGAGCTTGAGCCATTCCATCTCCTCAGGCGACAGCGTCCGGTTCGTTTCCAGCACCCAGATGAAACCGATCACCTCATCGTTTTTCCAGATCGACACAGCGACGCGGCTGCCGAGGCCGACGTCATGAATCGGCGGCACGCGCACCGGCTCGCGGCTTTTGAGCAGCGCTGGGATGGCGCCTTGTTTCCATAAGCTGTTGATCACTTTTTCCGGAACGCGCCGGCTGATGATCGTCGCCGTCCGCGCCGGATCGGTGTAATCGTCATGGGCGCTGTAGGCGATGAGCCGATGGTTCGCATCTTCGATCGTCACCGGGCATTTCAGCACGTCGCTGACGCGGTCGGCAAACTCTTCAAGGCTGTCAAATTCGCCGCGGAACGGGTCGGTATAGTGAGACATATTTGTTTCCCCCGCATCGTTCATCAGATTGTAGTTTGATTTTACCACAAATAAGGGTTGCCATCGTGTATTCTATAATAGATGGAGAGGATTAGGTGCGCTTTCTGTCGAACATATGGATAAGGAAATGTTTCATCAGGGAGGAGACTGTTGTGAAAAAATGGGAAATCGCCGTCATCCCTGGCGACGGCATCGGCAAGGAAGTTGTACCAGCGGCGTTGGATGTGTTGAAAGCGGTTGCGGACGTCCATGGAGGGATTTCTTTTTCTTTCACTGAATTTCCGTGGAGCTGCGACTATTATATGGAGCATGGAAAAATGATGCCGGATGATGGGCTTGAGACGTTGCGGAACTTTGACGCCATTTTCCTTGGAGCGGTCGGCAATCCGAAGCTTGTCCCTGACCATATTTCATTATGGGGATTGCTTCTGAAAATTCGCCGTGAATTTGAACAAGTGATCAACATTCGCCCGGCAAAATATTTCCGCGGCTTATCCTCGCCCCTGGCCGAACCGCGCGAGTTTGATTTCATCGTCGTCCGCGAAAACAGCGAAGGGGAATATAGCGAAGTCGGCGGGCGCATCCACCGCGGGGAAGACGAAATCGCCATTCAAAACGCTGTCTTTACCCGCAAAGGGACGGAGCGGGCGATGCGTTATGCGTTCGAGCTGGCGCGGAAGCGGAAACGGCATGTGACGAGCGCGACGAAATCGAACGGCATTTTCCATACGATGCCGTTTTGGGATGAAGTGTTCGCCGACGTCAAGCGCGACTACCCGGATGTCGCGACCGCGTCGTACCATATTGATGCATTGGCCGCCTTTTTCGTGACAAGGCCGCATACGTTTGACGTCGTTGTCGCGAGCAACTTGTTTGGCGACATTTTGACGGACCTTGGCGGCGCTATTATGGGCAGCATCGGCATCGCCCCGGCGGCGAACATCAACGTCAACGGCAAGTACCCGTCCATGTTTGAGCCGGTGCACGGCTCGGCGCCGGACATTTACGGCAAAGGCATCGCCAACCCGATCGGGCAAATTTGGACGGCGAAACTGATGCTTGACCATTTCGGCGAAGAAGAGCTCGGCGCCCTTTTGTTGCAAACGATTGAGGATGTCACCGCTGACGGCATCAAAACGCCCGATCTCGGCGGCACGGCGACGACAAAGGAAGTGACGGAAGAAATTTGCCGGCGGCTGCGCAAACGAGGCTGATGAAGACCGATTGGGGCGGCGCGGTTGGCACTGTCCTTCCGTTTTCGGTATACTGGTTGTCAGACAAACCGAATAGAAAGGATGACGCCCGTTGTTCAAAAAATGGTTTGGCAAGCAACAGCCGAAGGAAGAGACGATCACCGCACCGCTTGACGGAACGATTGTGCCGCTTGAAGACGTGCCGGATCCGGTGTTTGCGCAAAACATGATGGGCGATGGCATCGCCATCGACCCGGCGGATGGGGATGTCGTCGCTCCGGTGGACGGGGAAATCGTCCAACTCTTTCCGACGAAGCATGCTATCGGCTTGCGTTCGGAAGCGGGTGTGGAGCTGCTCATCCATGTCGGCATCGACACCGTGTCGATGAACGGGGAAGGGTTTACCGCCTATGTCAAAGCCGGCGACCGAGTGAAACGGGGCGATCGGCTTCTTTCTGTCGACTTGCCGCTTGTGCGCGAGAAAGCGAAAAGCGCGGTGACGCCGATCATCATCACGAATGGTGATGCGCTTGAAAGTTTGGAGAAAAAAGCAGGGACATCGGCAGCAAAAGGCGAGACGGTCTTATTTCATGTGAAAATGAAATAAGGGCGGCAGGGAGGACATATGGCGTTTCGCATCCATAAGATTTTAAACAACAACGCCGTTGTCGTGCTCGATGAAGGCAAAGAGAAAATTGTCATGGGCCCGGGGATTGCGTTTCAAAAGCGGAAAAACGATCTCATCCCCCCGGGCCGCATTGAGAAAATTTTCGTCATGGAAGAAGAAAATGAGAAGTTCCAGCAATTGCTTCGCACGTTGCCAGAAGAACATATCGATATTGCCGAAGAAATTATCAGCTATGCGGAAGGCAAACTGCAAGCACCGCTCAACGACCATATTCATATTGCGCTGACTGACCATTTGTCGTTTGCCATCGAGCGGTTGAAGCAAGGTTACCGCATTCAAAACAAATTGCTCAATGAAATTAAAGTGCTATATAAGGCGGAGTATGAAATTGGGCTATGGGCGAAACAGTTGATCAAAGAGCGGCTTGGCATCGAGATTCCCGATGACGAGGTGGCCCATATCGCCCTTCATATTCATACGGCGAAACTCGATGCCGCCAGCATGAACAAAACGATGCGCGAGACGACGCTCATTCATGAATTCGTTGACCTTATCCAAACGGAGCTCGGCATATCGATCGATAAGGAAAGCATTTCATACCAGCGGCTGCTCACTCATTTGCGCTTTGCCTTAAGCCGCATCGAAAACGGGGAGCCGATTCATTCGATGGATGAGGAGATGCTTGCGCTCATTCAGACAAAATATGCAAGGGAATGGGCGTGTACACAAAAAGCGGCAAGCTATGCAGAGAAGGAATATGGCATCCGTTTTCCGGAGGAGGAACTCGCCTATATCGTCCTCCATATCCAACGGTTGCGAAAGCGTTGACAAAAACAGCAGGTTGCCGTATAATGCAAAACAGACAACGAAATATTGCGGGATTGTAACTGCTTCGAGCAGGCAAGACCTAAAACGTATGAAGGGAACGGCAAGTGAGTCATGCCGCTAGATCGCCCTTTGTATGTTTTAGGTCTTTTTTGTTTTTCATTTCACCATCATTCAGAAGGAGAGGAGTTCACCGATGAATTATGAACACATTGCTAAACAACTCATCCCGCTCCTTGGCGGGAAAGAAAACATCATTAGCGTAACTCATTGCGCGACACGGCTTCGCCTCGTCTTAAAAGATGACAAAAAGGCCGAGGCGAAAGACATTGAAAACATTGAAGGGGTTAAAGGGGCGTTTTCCAGCTCCGGACAGTTTCAAATTATTTTTGGCACCGGCGTGGTGAATAAAGTGTATGAAGCGTTTGTCCGGGAAGCAGGGATACAGCAAGGTGATGCTGATGCTCATCAAGAAGCCATCAAGCAAAAAATGAATCCGCTCGCCCGCTTTGCGAAGACGTTGTCAAACATTTTTGTCCCAATCATCCCAGCCATTGTCGCGAGCGGTTTGTTAATGGGTTTGCTTGGGATGATGAAGGCGTTCAAATGGGTGGCGGCAGACAGCCCGCTGTATATTTTGCTTGATATGTTTTCGAGTGCGGCGTTTATTATTTTGCCAATTTTAATCGGCTTTAGCGCGGCGAAAGAATTTGGAGGCACGCCGTTTTTAGGGGCGGTCATCGGCGGTATTATGACTCACCCGGCGCTATTAAACCCGTGGGGATTGGCCGAGGCCAAGCCAAACTATATGCATTTTCTTGGCTTTGATATCGCTATGGTCGGGTATCAAGGGACGGTCGTGCCGATTTTGCTGGCGACGTATGTGATGAGCAAAGTGGAGCGTGGATTGCGAAAAGTTGTTCCTCATGCGGTCAGTTTGCTTGTTGTTCCATTTGTGACCGTCATTTTGACGGGATTTATTACGATTTTGGCCATTGGTCCGCTCGGCAATTTGCTTGGCGATGGGATTACGACGGTGTTGAACTTTGTTTACCATTATGGCGGTGCGTTAGCTGGCCTTATCTTTGGTGGATTGTACTCGATGATCGTCATTACTGGTGTGCATCATAGCTTTCATGCCATTGAAGCGAACTTGTTGGCGAAACTTGGGGTCAACTATTTACTGCCAATTTGGTCGATGGCCAACGTCGCCCAAGGCGGCGCCGGTTTGGCTGTATTTGTCAAATCGAAGCGGACAAAAACAAAAGAGATTGCGTTGCCGGCGGCCTTGTCAGCTTTTTTAGGCATTACCGAGCCAGTCATTTTCGGGGTGAACTTAAAATACCGGAAGCCGTTTATCGCTGCGGCCATTGGCGGCGCGCTCGGCGGAGCGTACGTCGTATTTACGAATGTAGTAGCTAATGCCTACGGGTTGACCGGCATCCCGATGATCGCCATCGTTGCGCCGGAAGGGCTCACGAACTTAATGCACTACTTAATCGGTTTTGCCATTGCCGTCGTTTCAGCGTTTGTGGCGACATTCCTTCTAAAGTTCCGTGAAGAAGAAGAGTGAGGGGACAAGCGGATGAAATCCGAACGGGAACAGAAACTTATTGAACAAGCATACGCTGAAGTCGAAAAATATGAGACTCTTGTCAATCGTGACCGGTATCGGCTTCGCTACCATCTCATGCCTCCTGTCGGGTTGATGAACGATCCAAACGGGCTGATCGACTGGCACGGAACGTATCACGTCTTCTACCAATGGATGCCGTTTCGCACCGGCCATGGCGCCAAGTTCTGGGGGCATTATACGTCCCCAGACTTGGTTCATTGGCAAGCAGCGCCGATTGCGTTAGCGCCAAGCGAATGGTATGACAAAGATGGCTGCTATTCCGGCAGTGCGATTAGTTGCGATGGAAAACTCGTGCTGTTTTACACTGGCAATGTGAAAGATGAACAAGGAAACCGCCAAACGTACCAATGCATGGCCGTATCGGAAGATGGCATTCATTTTACAAAAAAAGGCGTCGTCATTACACTTCCGGACGGATATACGGCCCATTTCCGCGATCCGAAAGTATGGCGGTATCAGGGCCATTGGTATATGATCCTGGGGGCGCAAAGCGAAAGCGGCGATGGAAAAGCGGTGCTGTTTCGTTCCGCTGATCTTTGTCATTGGGAGCATCTTGGCCCAATTGCTGGCGGCAACATGAACGGGATTGGTCCGTTTGGCTATATGTGGGAATGCCCAGACTTGTTTCCATTAGATGGGCAAGACGTGCTCATCGTCTGCCCGCAAGGATTAAAACCGGACGGCATGCGCTACCAAAACGTCTACCAGTCAGGTTATTTTGTCGGCCGCTTCGACTACGAACGGGCCGAATTCCTTCACGGGACGTTTGAGGAGCTTGATCGCGGCTTTGAATTTTACGCCCCGCAAACGATGCTTGACCGGAACGGGCGGCGCATCCTCATCGGCTGGATGGGCGTGCCGGACCAGGATGAAGACCGTCAGCCGACAGTGAGCCACCGCTGGGTGCACGCGCTCACCTTGCCGCGCGAACTTCGCCTCACTGGCGGCAAGCTGAGACAGACGCCAGTGGAAGAGTTGAAACAGTTGCGCAAACGGAAAGTGGGGTATCCGAACGCCGTTGTGGCGAATGAGCTGCGGTCGTGGCCGGGAGTTGAAGGAGACGCCATCGAACTTCGCCTTGATCGTATTCAATTGCTTGGAAGCATGATGGAGATTCATTTTCGCCATGCGGCTCGCCTTGTTTACAATAGTGACGAAGGGGTATTGACGCTTGAACGGAAAAGCTTTGTGAACGGGCTGACGGAGAAGCGGCAATGTCGATTGCCACGTCTTCGTTCGCTTCATGTTTTCCTTGATACGTCATCGATCGAACTGTTCGTCAATGATGGCGAAGAGACGTTCACTGCGCGGTTTTTTCCGCATCCGGACGACCAAACGATTTTCTTTGGCGCTCATGGGCATCTTCAGATGGACATCGAGAAATGGGAATTATAAGACGGATTGGCACGAGCAAAGCTGCCGAGAGCAATCGCTTTTCGGCGGCTTGTTTACTACTGTTGTAGTTCCTTTTGTGAGACAATGAGCAATACGGGATTGAATTTACTCCTGTCCCCCTCTATAATGAACAGTAGATAGTGTCTTTACATCGATAATGACAGGAGGATACACATGAACGAACCGACGATTTCCCAGCGCAAGCTGTTAGGCATTGCCGGTCTCGGTTGGCTGTTTGACGCGATGGATGTCGGCATGTTGTCGTTTTTGATGGCGGCCTTGCAAAAAGACTGGAATTTGACAGCCGAACAAGTCGGCTGGATCGGCAGCGTCAACTCGATCGGCATGGCGGTTGGAGCGCTCGTGTTCGGATTGCTTGCGGACCGGATCGGGCGGAAAAACGTTTTTATTTTCACATTGTTGCTGTTCTCGCTTGGCAGCGGGTTGTCGGCGCTGACGACGACGTTGGCGGCGTTTTTGGCGCTCCGCTTTTTGATCGGCATGGGGCTTGGCGGCGAGCTGCCGGTCGCGTCGACGCTCGTTTCGGAGGCGGTGCCGGCGGCCGACCGCGGCCGGGTTGTCGTGCTGCTCGAGAGTTTTTGGGCGGGCGGCTGGTTGCTGGCAGCGCTCATTTCGTATTTCGTCATCCCGACTTACGGATGGCGAACAGCGTTATGGTTGGCGGCGATTCCAGCGCTGTATGCGATCTATTTGCGCCTCCGCCTGCCCGATTCGCCTCGGTTTGCGGCCGCGCAAAAAGAGGAGACGGTGTGGAGCAATATCGTCAAAGTATGGTCCGCTCCCCATCGGAAAGAGACGGTCATGCTTTGGCTCCTTTGGTTTTGCGTCGTCTTTTCGTATTACGGCATGTTTTTATGGCTGCCAAGCGTCATGGTCATGAAAGGATTCAGCTTAATTAAAAGCTTTGAATATGTGCTCATCATGACGCTGGCGCAATTGCCCGGCTATTTCAGCGCCGCATGGCTGATCGAGCGGGCTGGGCGGAAATTTGTCTTGGTTGCGTACTTGCTTGGCACCGCATTGAGCGCCTACTTTTTCGGCACGGCCGAGTCGCTCGTCGGACTGATGGCGTCCGGCATTTTCTTGTCGTTTTTCAACTTGGGCGCCTGGGGGGCGCTGTATGCCTATACACCGGAGCAGTATCCGACATCGATCCGTGCGACAGGCGCCGGCATGGCGGCGGCGTTTGGCCGCATCGGCGGCATTTTTGGCCCACTGTTGGTCGGCTCGCTTGTCGCCCAAGGGGTGTCGGTGACGGCCATTTTCACGCTGTTTTGTCTATCGGTCCTTGTCGCCGTTTTGGCGGTCGCGGTGTTGGGCAGCGAGACGAAGCAACAGGAGCTTGCATGAGTAAAATCGTTGTAAGGGACATTCTAAGGCAGATCTCTAATGAGGGGTTGCGGGCTTTGGTTCGTGGCGCTCGTTAGGGGAGGCAAGACGAAATTGACAAACAAACGGCAGGGGCGGTACCTTAAGGGTAAGCCCCTTTTTTGATTGGCCAAGCTTTTGGTGGGTGTGCGCATCGACGCCCGCGGACGCCAAGGGGAAAACCAGTGCGAGAGGCGGTGAATTGATGTTATGTCCGTCCGTGTCCGTCGTCATCCCGACGTACAATCGCCCGTATCCGCTTGCCGAGCTGCTTGAAGCGTTAAGCCGGCAGACGTACAAGCCGTTTGAGGTCATCATTGTCAATGACGGCGGCGTTCCGGTTCATGATGTCGTCGTCTTGTACCCGGAGCTTGACATCCGTCTCATCGACCGCCGCGACAACGAAGGACATGTCGCGGCCCGCAACGCAGGCGTCCAAGCGGCGCGCGGCGAATTCATCATGCTTTGCGACGACGATGATCTAGTGTTGCCGTGCCATCTCGAGCGGATGGTCGCGGCGCTCGAGCATGCGGACTTCGCCTATGCCGATGCGGAAATTGTCCAGTATCGAACCGAAAACGACCGACGCATCCCGTCGGCACGGTTTTTGTTTGCTTATGAGTATGATTTGGAGGCGATGCGTACGTTTTCGACGTATGTGCCGTCCGGGAGCGTTTATCGGAAGGCGCTTCATGACAACATCGGCTATTTTGACGCGTCGGTCCATCATTATTGGGACTGGGACTTCTTTTTGCGCGCCGCCTCTGTTTGTCGCGTCACGCGTGTCGCGGCGGCGACGGTCTTGTATGCGTTCAGCCCGGACGGCGACAACGTGTCGCGACATATGAGCGACAAGCGGCGGCATTACTTGCGGCGGCTTTGCGAGAAGCATGGGCTTGGGGACTTGCCGGTGAAAAACTTTTGGCTCTTGCTTGACGAGCCGGAAGTCGCGAAGCGCCGGGCGAAAAGCGAAGTCATCTGGGACGGGAAGCCGATCGTGTCGCGATTTTGGGCGCAAAAAAAGGGAGGCAACTATTGACAGAGGATTTGCAGGTTTGCTATGATAGTGAACAAAATCGTATAGCGAATCGCGATGACGGATCAATAGTAGTTAACCCTCTCTTCCGAAGCGAGCCGGGGGCGGTGGGAGCCCGGTGAAGACGGTTAATGAAACGGCAGTCCGGAGCGGAAATGGAAAAAGGGGATGCGCTGTTTGCGCATCAACTAGGGTGGAACCGCGGGAGCTACGCTCTCGTCCCTAGGCGTCATGCCTAGGGGCGAGGGCGTTTTTGATTTGTTGGCACCACACACATATTTGGAGGAGGATGACGACATGGCTGCAACCATGGAAGAAATCGTAGCCCACGCAAAACATCGCGGCTTCGTGTTTCCGGGCTCGGAAATTTACGGCGGGCTGGCGAACACGTGGGATTACGGCCCGCTTGGCGTCGAGCTGAAAAACAACATCAAACGGGCGTGGTGGAAAAAGTTCGTCCAAGAGTCACCGTACAACGTCGGGCTTGACGCCGCCATTTTAATGAACCCGAGAACGTGGGAAGCGTCCGGCCACTTAGGCAACTTCAACGATCCGATGGTCGACTGCAAACAGTGCAAAGCGCGTCATCGCGCCGATAAGTTGATTGAGAAGGCGCTCGAGGAAAAAGGGATCGAGATGATCGTTGACGGGTTGCCGCTAGCGAAAATGGATGAGCTGATCCGCGAGCATGGCATCGCCTGTCCCGAATGCGGCAGCCGCGATTTCACGAACGTGCGCCAGTTCAACTTAATGTTTAAAACGTACCAAGGCGTCACCGAGTCGAGCGCCAACGAAATTTATTTGCGTCCAGAGACAGCGCAAGGCATTTTCGTCAACTTCAAAAACGTCCAGCGCACGATGCGCAAAAAATTGCCGTTTGGCATCGCGCAAATCGGCAAAAGCTTCCGCAACGAGATTACGCCGGGCAACTTCACGTTCCGCACGCGCGAATTCGAACAGATGGAGCTCGAGTTTTTCTGCAAGCCCGGTGAGGAGCTGCAATGGTTTGACTATTGGAAACAGTTTTGCAAGGACTGGCTGCTGTCGCTCGGCATGAAGGAGGATAACATCCGCCTGCGCGACCATGCGAAAGAAGAGTTGTCCCACTACAGCAACGCCACGACGGACATCGAGTACCATTTCCCGTTCGGCTGGGGCGAGCTCTGGGGCATTGCGTCGCGCACCGATTACGACTTAAAACAGCATATGGAATACTCCGGAGAGGATTTCCATTATCTCGACCAAGAAACGAACGAACGCTACGTGCCGTACTGCATTGAGCCGTCGCTTGGCGCCGACCGCGTCACGCTGGCGTTTATGATCGATGCCTATGACGAGGAAGAACTGGAAGACGGAACGACCCGGACGGTGATGCATTTGCATCCGGCGCTCGCGCCGTACAAGGCGGCCGTCTTGCCGCTGTCGAAAAAGCTTGGCGACGGCGCGCGCCGCATTTATGAGGAACTCGCGAAACATTTCATGGTTGACTACGACGAAACCGGCTCGATCGGCAAGAGGTATCGCCGCCAAGACGAAATCGGCACGCCGTTTTGCATTACGTACGATTTTGAGTCTGAACAAGACGGCCAAGTCACCGTCCGCGACCGCGATACGATGGAACAAGTGCGGCTGCCGATTGGAGAGCTCAAAGCCTTTTTAGAGGAAAAAATCGCTTTTTGATGACGGGAACGGAGGCTGTCTCAAAAGATCGTGAAACCGAGCTTTCGCAGACAGCCTCTTTTTTTGATCCTTCACCCCTCTGAGTTTGACGGTTTGAGGTCATCTAAAAGAGCCAAAATGCTTTGCTCGCAAAGATTTCACATGCGGATCCTAGAGAGGCGATGATCTCGTACAAAATCCTGCTATTCCATCTGTGTCTCAGTTAGAAAAGCCTGGTGAAATCGGCCTTCTTTTTTGGCGAAATGCCGTTGATTTGCTCATGGCAGTCATTTTTCATCGGCCTTCTAGGAGGCCGGTGATTGACTCGCACAACCGCTTCTGGGAATCAGTTCTCAAGTAGAGAAAACTTGTTGCATCAGCCTCTATGTTCACGCGTTCCATCATCGATCAAGGCAAACAACGGTTTTTCACCAACCTTCTAGAGTAAAAACCCAAAATTGTGCATAAGAGTACGTAACGGTACATGCAGTAAATAGCGATGAAACACATAGGTTAAGTCCAAATTATTGTGTAAATTCCCCTTTGATAGACAACATGGATCTGATAACTTGACGTACGGTAGGTAAGACCGGCAAGTCTCCCTGCCGATCGCCTTCCCGGACAAATGATCATGTTGTCAAGGAACAGGCGTGTCAGGGAGTTTTCGCGGCATATCCTCGCTTTGCTCCGGTGAAGCAGGAGTCTTCTCGCCCTAATACGCTAAAAGTCCCACCAATTTCAAAACGAAATAGAAACATTTGAAGGTATGATACATGTTTCAAACTCAGTATACGCCATTTTGCTTAACAACGCAGCCGCGATGGGGTTGTCATGGCAAATGTAATCACGCCAGTTTTGTTTACGCAACTCAACTGCAAGAAATTGAAATTGGAGCACATCGAAAAACGGAAACGGGAGTGTAAATGATGAAGGTTCATTTACAACTTGTGGTGAAGAGCCTGCTCATCTACAGTAAAATTAATAACCTGACTTCTTGAAACATGATATAATTATGTATAAAACCTCAACCAAGGTGGGGATGCAAATGAGCACTAACAAAAAAAGGAGCCGTGGCGCATATCATATAACAACTGGAACGGCAAAACGCCCAATTTTAAAGAGAATAGTGCGTCAAAACCGTCATCATTACCGAATTGGACCATCTGTTCTAACAGAAGAGCAAATGAAGGAGGTCATTCAAGTGCGATCTAAAAAAAAGAAGCTAACCAAGGAAGAAAAGAAAGCGTTACACAAACGTCTGGCTGGCAGTACGAAGTTATTTAGCAAAGAAGGCGTGTTGGAATCATTAAGAATTGCAAATAGAGAAGAGTGGGAGGATTAAGCATTGTCAACCAAAGTACTAATCGATACAAATATATACGCAGCACATGAAATGGGTTACCCTGATGCAGTAGAGTTCATTGAACAGCTGATTGAAGATGAGGTAGAGATTATTATGACTACCTTCATTGAGATGGAGATCATGTCTCATTTCGAAATCGAAACAGATCCTGATATAAGAGAAAATAGAAAAGGATATATTCAAATGGCTGATCAAATCTATGAAGTCACTAGAGAAGATATGGAGCTAGCAGCTGACATAAGAAGAAAAGCGAGAGCGGACAGTACACGCAAAAAGAGTATTAAAGCACCAGATGCTCTTGTTGCAGCTGCAGCTCTTCTATATACATGCTCATTGAAAAATTAACCTTCGCATAAGCGGTGCCCACTCTGGTTATACTGCTCCTAATGAAAAACATGGAAAAGGAGCGGAATTCTGC
>NZ_PIJG01000045.1:0-28617 GCF_002809955.1 Geobacillus sp. Manikaran-105 | reverse complement strand
CGTTGCGACATCCTCTTTCGTTGCCATCGTCCGCTCGATGGTCCCGATGCGCTCATCCAGCGTTGCGACATCCTCTTTCGTTGCCATCGTCCGCTCGATRGTCCCGATGCGCTCATCCAGCGYTGCGACATCCTCTTTCGTTGCCATCGTCCGCTCGATAGTCCCGATGCGCTCATCCAGCGCTGCGACGTCTTCTCTCGTCGCTGCCACGGTCTGCTCAAGCCGCCCGATGCGATCATTCATCCGGACAACGTCTTCTCTCGTCGCTGCCACGGTCTCTTCGAGTTGCCCGACGCGTCCATTTAACCGCGCAACATCCTCTTTCGTCGCGCTCACCGTTTGTTCAAGCCGATCGATGCGATCATTCACCCGCACAACATCCTGTTTGGTCGCCATCTGATTCCGTATTTGCCGCAGCTCATCGAAAAGGCGCTCCACCCATTCATCCATTGTTTCACCCCCTTTCCTATTCGCTTTCCATTATACCATCATCCCTCCACCAGTTTCTATCATTTTCTCTGCCAATCGACACGCCAATAAAAAAGCCACCCCCATTTCCCGAGCAGCGGCCAGAAAACGAAGATGGCTATAAAAGCGATCAACACCATTATGAAATTTTTTGTTCCTGCAACGGCAGTGCAGCCGATTTTCTCGCCTTGCCGAAATGGAAGACGGCGTTTAAGATGATGGCGGTCATGCTGCCGGCGACGATGCCGCTGTCCGTCAAAATGCGCAGGCCCGCCGGAAGCTCAGCAAACAAGTTCGGCACCGCCGTCACCCCAAGCCCTATGCCGACCGAGCAAGCAATGATCAGCAAGTTTTCTTGCATAGCCAAATCGACTTGGCTTAACATTTTCACGCCGTAGGCGATGACCGTGCCAAACATAGCGAGCATGGCCCCGCCTAAAACCGGCGCTGGGATGATTGTCGCCACGGCGGCGATTTTCGGCACAAATCCAAGCAGGACAAGAAACGCCGCGGCAGCGTAAATGACATTGCGCGTTTTCACGCCCGATAGCTGAACAAGTCCGACGTTTTGCGAATACGTCGTATACGGAAATGCGTTCAACAGCCCGCCGATGATGATGGCCAATCCTTCAGCGCGGTAGCCGCCCGCCAAATCGTCATCGGTCAGCCGGCGGCGGCAAATGTCCGACAAAGCAAAGTAAACGCCGGTCGATTCGACAAGGCTGACGATCGCGACGAGCACCATGGTGAAAACAGCAGACCCATGAAACGTCGGGGCGCCAAAGTAAAACAACGTCGGCCAGTGAAGCCATGACGCTTCCGCAACCGGCGTCCAGTCCACTTTTCCCATCATGGCCGCGGCAAACGTTCCGGCTGCCATGCCAAGCAAAACAGAGATCGAGCGGATGAATCCTGTAAAACAACGATACAGCAAGATAATCAGCGCCAGGACGCCAAATGACAGCGCCAAGTTGGCCGGATCGCCGAAGTCTTTTGCCCCTTGCCCGCCGGCCATGTTGTTCACCGCCGCCGGGATGAGCGTCAAGCCAATAATGGTCACGACCGAGCCGGTGACAACTGGCGGAAACAACATCCGCAACTTGCCGAAATACGGACTGATGAGCACCACAACCGCTCCGGCGCAGAGGATCGCCCCATACACTGCCGGCATCCCGTACTGTCCGCCAATAGCGATCATCGGCCCGACCGCCGTAAATGTGCAGCCAAGCATAACCGGCAAGCCGATGCCAAACCACTTGTTTTTCCACGCTTGCAAAAACGTCGCAATGCCGCACGTCAATAAGTCAATGGCCACTAAATACGTCAGCTGTTCGCTCGTCAAATGCAACGCCCCGCCGACGATAAGCGGAACGACGATCGCCCCGGCGTACATCGCCAATACGTGTTGGATGCCGAGTGATCCAACTTGCCACCATTTCATCTTCATTGACTCATCACCTCGTCAGCAAATTGAATGACACCACCATCAAGCGACGCGATGCAGGCGAGCGATACGACGCGGAAGCCGCGCGCACGAAGCAATCGCCCGCCGTCTTGAAACGCCTTTTCAATGACGATGCCGATGCCGGCGACAACCGCGCCGGCTTGTTGGACAATCTCCGTCATTCCAAGCGCTGCCTGGCCGTTGGCTAAAAAGTCATCGATAATGAGCACCCGGTCACCGCTGTTAAGCAACGAACGGGAAACAACGATCTCGTTCGTCTCCTGCTTCGTAAACGAATATACTTCCGCGCGGTATACATCGTCGGCCATCGTCACTGGCCGCCGCTTGCGGGCAACGACAAGAGGAACGCCAAGTTCATAGGCAGCCATAAGTGCCGGGCTGATGCCCGATGACTCAAGCGTCAGCACTTTCGTCGGCCGCTCACAGTGAAACTTGGCGGCGAACTCCTCCCCAATCCGCTTCATCAAATGCGGGTCGACTTGATGGTTTAAGAAGCGGTCGACTTTCAGCACCCTGCCGGCCAGCACCTCTCCTTCAGCGGCAATTTTTTCGAGCAATTCGCGCATGCCAATCCCCTCCAAAATAAAAAAGCTTAAAAAACACCGGCCTCACTCATTCCATGAGTCAGGCAATGTCTTTTAAGCCAAAAGCAAACAGAAGGCGCAAAGCGGCCATGGCCGACTCCCTTCCGACATTGCCACTCATAGTCAGCCGATTTACGGTCGGCTGGTAGAGACTCGCAAGCCGTATTCTTGCGATTATATGAGTGAGTCAGCGTGATTCAGTTACTAGCAGTATACCATGGAAGGCAGCGGATGAGAAGCGGTTTTTGCTAAAAAGACGAACGTTAAAGTATAAAAAATATGGATTATTCGTTTTTATTCCTTTGCTGATACGAATCCGCCGGTTTGATTTTTCACCCAGTTAAGAACAAAACCGTTTCTATATAGACGCAATTTGAAGCTTTACCATTTGCATCCTTTCCGAAGATTTGACCCGACTGTCGGGCGACCGAACAACGCCGCTTCCAGGCCCATCGATGGGTCTGTGAAGCAAAGGGTTGTTCGGTCCTCCGTCAGTCGAAAATGGACAAACCGCTTTTCCGTCAAGGATCTGTTCAACTTACCCGAACTTCAAAATGTGCAAGGTTTCAGAGTTCGACATAGCGGCATTTTCATCCCTTCGATGGTGACGAAATCTTTTTGTCATGGGAGTCTATATAGTTGCACCCGACCGAAGAGCAATCATTCGTTGCAACTCCTTTTTCCCCCATCTTTTTCATACATTTTTCACAATCGTCACCATTTGTTCAAACTTCTTGTGTTGTTTTTGTGAGAAAAGTCACTGTTGCGGCCGTTTTGTACGGTTATGATAGTGTCAAAGCAGGGAAACTCGCGCTTGGCGCACCTGCCTGTCAACGTTATGGGGGATGAATCCAAAACGCACGAGGAGGGATGAAAGGATGGCCAAACCAGAGCGGACAAAACCGACGGCAATGGCCCGGCAAACAAAAAAGGAAAAAGAGCCGGCGCTCGGCGGCACGCTGGCGTCTGTGTTTTTGCTCGGCTTTTTCATCATTTTCGCCTGGGTCAGCGTCTACTTGTTATTTTTACACCGCCTGTAAGCGGCAAGGGAGGGACTGGATATGCACATTCATAAATACGAAAAAATTTGGCTGACGTTCGGCATCGGCTGTCTCGTTGTCTTTTTAACCGTCGTCGGCGTGAGCGCTTTCGCTGCCGGACAGCAGCCGCCAAGCTGCCTGACGACGATCGATCCAGAGAAAGTGGACACGACCCCGCCATTCAATCAGCCTGGGCTTGTCAAAAAAGGAAATAACGAGTACGAACTAAACATTGTTGTCGCGGCGTTTTCCTTTACGCCAAATACCATCGAAATTCCAAAAGGAGCGAAAGTGACGATTAACGTCACCTCGAAGGATGTGATCCATGGATTTCAAATTCCAGGAACAAACATCAACATGATGGTCGAACCTGGCTACGTCAACAGTTTGACGACGACGTTTGATGAGCCCGGCGAATATACGATTCTCTGCAATGAATATTGCGGCGCCGGCCACCATATGATGACGGCGCGCATTAAGGTGGTGGAGTAACATGGTACAATCGTTGGAAAAAGTCGATCGCCGCGACGCCAAACTGGCGCTGGCGCATTTAGCTGTCGCTTTTGTTGCTCTCGCATTAGGCGGCTTCGCCGGCCTGTTGCAAACACTCGTCCGTTCCGGCAAGTTTGAGCTGCCGGCTGGGATCAGCTATTACACGATTTTGACGACGCACGGCGTCTTGCTTGGGCTTGTGCTGACGACGTTTTTCATTATCGGCTTTCAGTTCGCCGCGGTCAGCCGCACGACCGGATCGCTCTCGGACGGTTCGTGCCGGCTCGGCTGGATCGGTTTTTGGATGATGACGGCAGGGACGGCCTGCACAGCCTTTTTCATCCTAACCGGCCAAGCATCTGTCTTATATACGTTTTACGCGCCGCTTCAGGCGCACGCTGGCTTTTACATCGGCTTGGCGCTCGTCGTCGTCGGCAGCTGGGTGAGCGGTTTTGGAATGTTTGCCCATTATGCACGCTGGCGGAAGGCGCACCGCGGCCAGGCGAGCCCGCTGTTGGCGTTTATGTCTGTCACGAATATGGTATTATGGCTCATCTGCACGCTTGGCGTAGCCGCCACCGTCGTCTTTCAGCTTATTCCGTGGTCGCTTGGGCTCACGGATCGGGTGAACGTGCTCTTGAGCCGGACGCTGTTTTGGTATTTCGGGCATCCGCTCGTCTACTTCTGGCTATTGCCGGCGTATATGGTTTGGTACGCTGTCATTCCGAAAGTGATCGGCGGCAAAATCTTCTCCGATTCGCTCGCGCGGCTGGCGTTTATCTTGTTTTTACTGTTTTCGATTCCAGTCGGCTTTCACCATCAATTGCTAGAGCCAGGGATTTCGCCGTTTTGGAAGTACGTGCAAGTCGTCTTGACGTTTATGGTCATCATTCCGTCGCTCATGACCGCGTTTGCCATGTTTGCGACGTTTGAATCGTACGGCCGCTCGCAGGGGGCAACCGGCCTGTTCGGCTGGTGGCGGAAATTGCCGTGGGGCGACGCCCGCTTTTTCGCGCCGTTTGTCGGGATGCTGTTTTTCATTCCGGCCGGCACCGGCGGGATTATTAACGCCTCGCATCAACTCAACCAAGTCGTTCATAACACGATTTGGGTGACCGGCCACTTCCATTTGACCGTTGCCACGACGGTTGTGTTAACGTTTTTTGGCGCATCGTATTGGCTCATCCCGCATTTGACCGGCCGGGTGATGACGAAAGCGATGAACCGCCTCGCCATCATTCAAACGATCGTTTGGGCCGTTGGGATGACGTTTATGTCCGGCTCGATGCATTTTGCCGGCTTGCTTGGAGCGCCAAGACGTTCAGCGTTCTCGACGTACGGCAATTCGCCGCAGGCGCTCGAATGGATTCCGTATCAAATCGCACAAGCTGTCGGTGGAACGATCTTATTCATCGGCATCATTCTCATTCTCGTCATCGTCATCAACTTGGCATTTTTCGCCCCGAAAGGCGAAACCGAATTTCCGGTCGCCGAAGCGGCCGCCCCGCAGGAACGGGCCGCACTGGCGCTTGAAAACTGGAAACTTTGGATCGGCCTTGTCGTTGCGCTTATTTTGATCGCGTATACGGTGCCGCTGATCGACATTATCCAAAACGCCCCGCCGGGGTCGAAAGGATACAAACTATGGTAAAGCCATCCCCCCTCTTCGCTGCTAAAGAGGGGGGATTCGTTTATAAGCAGTAAATCGCCTTATATTTTTCTTCCAAATATTGAATGAGGTAATCGGCTTTCAGCGGTTCGCCCGTCGCATCGCGCACAAGGTCGAGCGGCTTTTTCGTTTTTCCGAATCGATGAATGCGCTCGGTCAGCCATTCACGAATCGGCGCGATGTTCCCTTCTTCAAGCAACGCCGCCATGTCGAGTTCTTTTTCGAGCGCCTGTTTGAATTGCGCCGCGTACATATAGCCGAGCGCATACGACGGAAAATAGCCGAAGCTGCCGCCCGACCAATGGACGTCCTGCAACACGCCGACCGCATCGTTGTACGGGCGGATGCCAAGATATTGCTCATATTTCTCATTCCATACGTCCGGCAAGTCCGCCGCTTCGATATCGCCAGCAAACAGCTGCTTTTCGATTTCGTAGCGGATGATAATGTGAAGCGGATACGTCAGTTCATCGGCTTCAATCCGGATCAGCGACGGCTTCGCCTCATTGATCGCCCGGTAAAACGCATCCAGCGAAACGCCGGCAAACTGCGATGGCGCGTATTGCGAAAGACGTGAATAATGCCGCTTCCAAAATGAATAGTGGCGGCCGACCATATTTTCGAAAAACAGTGACTGCGACTCGTGAATGCCCATCGATGCCCCACCGCAAAGCGGCGTGCCGACAAGCGTTTCGGAAATATGTTGTTCATACAGGGCATGGCCGCACTCATGAATCGTCCCGAAGATGGCGGTGCGAAAATCGCGTTCGTCGTAGCGCGTCGTAATGCGCACATCGTTTGGGTTCAACCCGATCGCAAACGGATGAACCGTCTCATCAAGCCGCCCTTTGCCAAAGTCATAGCCGAGTTCCGGAAGCAGCTCCAAAAGAAACGCCCGTTGCCGTTCTTTCGGAAACGCAGCAAACAAAAACGACGTATCCGGCTTATTTGGGGCGGCGGCAACGGCTTGTACAAGCGGAACGATGCGTTCACGCAGCCGGCCGAACAGCTGATCGAGCAGCTCGACCGTCATGCCCGGCTCATATTGATCAAGCAGCGTGTTGTACGGATGCCCTTCATATCCCCAGTACTCGATAAAACGGCGCTGAAACTCGATGATTCGCTCCAAGTACGGGCGAAAACGGGAAAAATCAGCGGTTGCTTTCGCCTCTTCCCAGACGCTTTCCGCTTTGGAGCGAAGCACTACATACTCCTTGTATTCGGTAACGGGAATTTTTTTATTGCGCTCATATTCTTTTTTGCACTCATCGAGCGTGCGCTGCGTCACTTCACCAAGCTGTTCATACACCCCTTTGGCTGACAGTTTGGCGATAAACGCCGCCATCTCTTCGGATATCGACATTTGGAACGCTTCCGCCGACAGCATGCCGATCACTTCCGAGCGCTGTCCGACTCCTTTCTTCGGAGCCCCGGTCCGCAAATCCCAATACATGAGGCCGATCGCCTCATGGTATCCCATCATTTTTTTGACGTATTCCAAAAATTGTTCTTCCATTCGCTTCATCGAGCCCCATCCTCCCACTGTTTTTGCTGGCCGTATCATCATTTCCATAACAAGGGGACATTTTCCTGCTGACGCATCGGGAAATATCCGCTTCGGCTGCAAAAAGAAAAAGGGAAGAACTTATTCTTCCCTCACCGCTATCGGCAGCACCTCTTTGACCGCTTGGATGACTTGCGCATCGTCGCGGTCAGTGACAAAAATGGAGACGATGCCGCGATCGTCGCGGGTGCGGATGAGCCGCCCGACCCCTTGACGGAGGCGGAGCAGCATGTACGGCACATCAACGCTCCAAAACGGATCACGGTATGCCTTCCGTTTCGCCTGAAACACCGGATCGTTCGGCGGATACGGAAGCGACCAAATGATGACGTTTGACAATGACGGCCCCGGGATGTCAAGCCCTTCCCATAAATGTTCCGAACAAAGCACGGTCTCCTCATTGCGCTGAAACTCGGCGACCAAATCGCTGATTTCACGGTCTCCCTCAAACAAGAACGAAAACGGTTCATCGGCCGCTTCTTCTTTAAATTGGAGCAGCTCTTCGCGCGTCGGGAACAAGATGAGCGCCCGGCCGCCGGTTTCGCGCAATTTTTCGAGCGCATAGCGATATTTTTCCGCAAACAGCGTCTCGCCGGCGCGGAACGTCGGCATATAAATTGTCATTTGCTCATCGTAATCAAACGGCGATGGCACGCTGAACGACAAATAGTCATCAATGCCCAAGCTTTGGGCAATATAGGCAAACGATTTTCCACTCGACAGCGTCGCCGATGAAAAGATAAACGGCATTCGTTTGCTGAACACTTTTTCGCGCAGCACTTCCTGCACGGTGCGCGGCATGACGACCAAAGTCGCCTCTTGGCGCGATGACTCAAGCCATGTGATCGCATCGGCGTTCGTCAAAAACAAGTCGAGCGAATATTGAATTTGATCCAAATATTCGTCCACGATGTTCAGCTGATAATGGTCGATCGTATACGTCTCGCTTTCAAACACAAGCTCATTGCCGATTTCAACGATTTGCCTGTGCAGCTGCTTCGCCCATTGCTGCAGGGCGGGCGACGGCGAAATTTCTTTCCGGTTCGATCCGGGAACGTCTTTCGCGCACGCTTTCAATTCCGCAAAAAAGCGCGCGCTCGTCTCCAACGTCTCCTCAATTAAATAAGCGAGCTGTTCACGGATGTCGTTTTCGAGCAGCCTTGTCAGCAGCATCTCAAGCGTCGTCTCTTTCATCCGGTACGTCAGCGCCTTTTGCGCGGCAAACTCAAGCAAATGCCCCTCATCGAACACGACGCAGCTCGCCTCCGGCAACAGCGGCAGCTGGCCTTCCCGCTTGCGCGCCTCATACGTCCAGACGTGTTCCATATAAAAATCGTGCGAACAGACGATCAAATCCGTCGCTTTTCGATAATAATCGCGCCAAAGCGTTTGGCCGCAGCGGTGCCGCTTTTCACATGTAAAACAATCCTGAAACGGGTCCCAGGCGATTTTTTTCCACTGCTCATCACTCAAATGGGCGTATTCCTTCCGGTCGCCATAGCGGTAAAACGACTGCATCGGTTTATTATCGTGGACGAATGCCGGAAGCTCATCAAAAATTCGCTCGTATAATTCGATATCCTCGTCATCATATGTCGTGACTTCTTCGAGCTTATTTAAACATAAATATTGATCCGGCGATTTGGCCAGCCGGACGTCGATATGCAGTCCAAGCACATCGGACAATTTGGCGATATCCCCTTCTTTTTTGACGAGCTGCTCGATCAATGTCTCATCCGCGCAGGCGATGATGGCCGGCTTGCCAGTGTAGCGGGCGTAACAAATCGCATACAGCAAATAGACGATCGTTTTTCCCGTGCCGACCCCGGCTTCGGCAAACATCACCTTTTTCTCGCGAAACGCGCGCTCGAGCTGGAACGCCATATAAATTTGCTCATCGCGCAGCTCAAACCCGGCCTCTGGCAAAATATCGTAAAAAACATCGCCGATCCATTGGCTGAGCTTGTCAAAGAAGTTTTCGTTTTTTTCTACTGTAAATGGATAACGATCATGGCTCATCGCCGCCACCCCTCCAAATTGGCATAAACTCCCCCGGCATCATCATGCATAAGCGCGCAACAAGTTTGTTGCGCGCTTATTCCCAATAACAAGACAATATTATGATGGATCGCCGCCGAGAAGTCAACTTCTAGCCTTCACGCGGCGGCCGCGGCCCCCAATATTGGTAGTAATGCGTTTCGATAAAGCCGTTAAACAGCTTGCGCCGTTTGGTTGCCGGTCGGCCGTAATGCGTTTCAAAGCCGCGGTGGGCGGTTAAGATATAGACCGACCACGTATCCAAAGAGGCGTAGGCGCGGCCGATGGCGCGATAGAGCGCTTCCACTTCCCGGCGTTCGCCAAGCCGCTCCCCATACGGCGGATTGCCGACAATCACTCCGTACCGCTTGTCCGTCCGAAACTGCTCCGCCCGCCCGACTCGAAACGACAATAAATCGGCAAGCCCTGCTTCCGCCGCGTTCGCCTTGGCGGTTTCCACCATGTGCGGATCGATGTCCATCCCGATAATATCCAAAGGCTGGTCATAGCGGGCCAGCGCTTCTGCTTCTTCGCGCGCGCGCTCCCACACTTGTTTCCCGATCCACGGCCATTGTTCGGAAACAAAGTCGCGGTTGAATCCAGGGGCAATGTTTTGGCCGATGAGCGCTGCCTCAATGGCGATCGTGCCCGAGCCGCAAAACGGGTCAACAAACGGGCGGTCCGGCGTCCAGTTGGTCAGCAGCACCAAGGCGGCGGCGAGCGTCTCTCTGAGCGGCGCTTCCCCTTGGCGGAGACGATAGCCGCGCTTGTGCAGCCCGGCGCCGCTCGCATCGATCGTCAAGGTGGCGATGTCCTTATGGAGCGCCACTTCGATGCGGTAGAGCGCCCCTGTTTCAGGAAACCACGACAGCCGATAGCGCTCCTTTAGGCTTTCAACAACCGCTTTTTTGACGATGGCTTGGCAATCGGAGACGCTGAACAACGTTGATTTCACTGATTTTCCAATAACAGGGAACGAGACGTCTTTCGGCAAATAATCAGCCCATGGCAGCGCCTTCGTCTGCTCAAACAACTCTTCAAACGTCGTCGCCCGAAACTCGCCGATTTTGAGCTTCACACGGTCGGCAGTGCGCAGCCAAAGATTGGCGCGGCAAATCGCAGCCGCATCACCTTCAAACATCACCTTGCCGTTTTCCACTTGGCATTCGTAGCCAAGCCGGCGCACTTCATCCGCCACAACCGCTTCGAGCCCCATCGCGGCCGTGGCAATGATTGAAAATCGCTCCATCCGCTTCCCCCTATTCTGGCAGGCAATATGTATTTCATCTCCAAGTATAACCATCCTGCAAAACAACCGATACAAGAAAAGCCCTCCTTCATGCAGGAGGGCTTTTCATGATGCCATCACCACGTTAATCATGCTCTATAAGCCATGTTCTGTACCTTCGTACTGCAAGCGGCTTTGCGCCTCGTACTCCGGCGGTAATCATCTATCTACAGGCTGCATGCGCCGCCTGTCCTTCCCTCCGTTCATTTCCTTCGGGAAGGTGCCCCTACCATCATTTGGGTTTCTCGCTCGTGGGGTTTACCGCGTTCCACCTCTAAGGTTTCCCTTAGAGCTCCGTCACTGTGGCACTTTCAGGGTAATCGAACCATATCCCGAGCCGGGACGTAGGTTCTTTCCCCGCCGTCAGCCCAGCCGAAGCCAGGCTGCCCTAGCTTATGGATTCGCTAGGCACGAACACTACGGGCATCTCAGCACCGTGCGAGCATGGACTTTCCTCTACGGCCGAAACCGGCCGCAGCGATTACCCGAGCATGATTAACGCTGCGAGCATCTTACAGTATAGCTGATCTTGGTGTGAGAATCAAGAAGAAAAAATTAGAAATCCCTGCATCAACTTCGCCCTGCCGGCTGGTTATTCATACAGTTTCCGGCCAAACACATGCTTTTCTAAGTTGGAAAGGCGCTGCAAAATGTCGTAGTTCGTCGTTCCCGCCGACATCGCCGGCCGTTTTTGAAGCTCCTCGACTTGCCGCTTCAGCCGGGCGTTTTCCTGGCGCAACTCGTCAATTTCTTGCTGAAATGCTTCATAATCTTTAATAATGAGATCCAAAAATTGATCCACTTCGTCTTGGTTGTACCCCCGTATGCTTACCTTAAATTCCTTTTCTAAAATGTCTTTCGGCGTTAGTTTTACGCGATTGGCTGACATGGCTTTTCACCTCAATCCGCATTCAACGATCATCTTCTCTTTATTTTTTCAGAAATTCAGCCGGTTGTCAATTGACGGTTGGCTTGCCGCATCGATCGGGAAGCCGCATGGCGCCCACGCAGACTTCCCGGCGGCGCCGAAACGCCGTCCTCCCGCCCAAACGCCGCCGGCTGCCGGCGTTTTCCATCCGTAAAAAAACAGAAGCCGACAAAGCGGCTTCTGTTTTTGGCCCTTACTATCGCAGCGGAAACGGCGGAAATGGCATCGGTCCCGGACCCGGGCAGTACAGATGGCGATTGGCAGCCTGAGCCACCGCCGATTCCGTATGCGGGAAATAATGTTGATGTTCATACAGGTGATGATAAACATGCATCGTATGCGATGGATGGATATGCGGCACAATCGTTGCTTCGAAATGATGCAAAACGTTGCAACGAGGCGGATGAACGATCGGCGCCGTTACATTCGGCAGGCAATGCATCATATTCCTCTCCTTTCATCAATTTAGGCTGTTGCTTGACAATACTAGCCTATGATGAACGGAGTGGACTCGTACTAGTATAAACACCCATTTTGAAGAGCCATTCGCGCCAACAATCTACCAGCTCTCTCGCTCCGGTGCTTCGGACGTTTTGGCATAGTCATTCGTCTTTTTGAATCCGTTATGCGGCGCCGGCCTCTCTGACGTTCATTAATAGATATAATTGAACACGACAAACGTCAAACCGACGACAATAAAAAAGAGATACAAAATTTTTTTGTACATGCTCCGCATCGTCTTCTTCTCCCTGCCATCGTTTTCGTTCATTCCGATGCCATTGTACACGTTTTTTCTTTTTTCTACAAGATTCACAACAAAAAGACGAAACATTTTCGTTTTCTGTCATATTTTGCGCTTGCCAGGGAAATGGGCGAGTTCTCGTTCTCACCCGTTTTTCTTGCGTTCAAGCCGCGCGAGCCGCCTGCGCCATTCCGCTTCTTCTTTCTCGCTATGTTGTCGGCTCATCCTAGCGAGCGACCGCCACGCTTCATATGCCATAACGGCATAACGGTGCGCTTCATCAAGGTCACGGAAATAATGTTCGTACGCTTTCGCCAGCTCAAGGCCCGCTTTCATCTTCCAATAGACGCCACACTCCAATAAGTCGCGCCAAAGCGCCGCCGCCTCGTCATACCGTTTTTCCTTCCGATATAAAAGCGACAGTTGCCACTTCGCCATATGCGCTTCTTTCGCCTGCCCGGCGCCCGCCTGTTCATAGACGCCCCGCGCGGCCGCCGTCTCCCCGACCGTTTCCAACCAGCGGGCGGCGGCCAGCTGTTCGCCTGGATCGGTGAGTTGGTTTGCGTCAAGCAGCTGAATCGACAAATGAATGTATAACACGATGAGCGACAACACGTCTTGCTCATTATGGCGCAAAACGGGCATGATCCGGTCGGGATGGGGCGTTTGCAAAAACGCTTGGTACATCATCGGCGCCAAAAAACCGGGCACATCATCGCCCCGCTCGACATAGAGAATGTGCCGCTCCACTTCCGAAAGGCGCAGCGAATCCAATTTGTCTTTCCATAAGCGGCGGGCGGCGTGATACAAATCAAAATGACCGAACGCGGGCAGCTTCGGCACCATGTCACGGACAAGGGCATGGCGCGTTTTCAGCCGCGGCCAGTCGAACGCTTTTCCATTGTACGTAACAAGCGTCGTATAGTTGACATCAGATAAGAAACTTTGATACAGCGCCACTTCCGCTCCGGGATGCGGCAAAAAATGCTGGCGGACGATGACGCAATCGCCGGCAAAGCGGGCATGGCCGAGCAAAAACATGACATTTCCCGCTCCGCTTGAAAGCCCCATCGTCTCCGTGTCAAAAAAGAATAAGTCGCTAACGGCAAACCCGCGGCACGAGAGCGGGTGGGAAAACGGCGCCTCCTGCCAGCGCCGGTGCACCTCATAAAACGCGCCGAGCCGATAGCGGCCGTGCTGATAGTCAAGCGGATACACCGTTTCCCGAATGAGGCAGTAATCGCCGGCAAACCAATACGGCTTGGCGCCGTACTCCCGCCAAACGTCGGCATACGGCACGTCCGTCACAGGTCGTCCGTCCGGTTTCTCCTCTTCTTTTTCTTCATCGTTCTCCTTTTTATGCCGGGCGGCAAGCAATTCTTTCCATTGCGACAGCTTTGGCTTCATCCGTCTCGCCCTTCCTTTCCGTCCAGTCTCGATGACCGGGAAGCTGCGCCGCAGGGCGCGGTTGGCGCTAAGCCGAGGAACCGCTCCGCACAGCGAGCTGTTCAGCTAAAAACTGCACCAATTCACGCTTGACCGGCATCCCTGCCGCATCAAGAGCACCGATGCACGATGGACAGCCATCCGCACACGGACAGCGCTCCACCCACTCTTTCACTTTCGCCAGCATTTGTTCATACCGCTCAAACAGCGCTTCCGATAAACCGATGCCGCCCGGATAGCGGTCATAAAGGAAAATGGTCGGCCGTCCGGAGTGCGGCGCCTTCAGCTGCGGCACAACATGAATATCCGAGCGGTCGCACATGACAAACATCGGCACGAGATGGCCAAGCACGTTGGCGATGCCCACCAGAATGTGCTCAAACAACGCCGGGGAAAACCGCGGCGGCACTTCCATCCATTCGAGCCATGCCGCCGACGTATGAAGCGTTTCTTCCGGCAGGCGGATCGGCCCCCATCCAATGTTTTCAAACGTCGACAGTTTCAACTTTTTAAACATCGTCGCCATCGCCCGGACCGATACATCGCCGTACTTGACGGCCATCGCTCCTCGTTCGGCAGTACGGTCTTCAGACAGCACTTCAAGCTGCACGGCCAGATTGGCATCGGTGAAATATTCGACATCCACTTGACGGACGTACGCTTTTTTCTCCTCCCAATCAAGCTGCTCAACTTGGTATTGCGTCCCTTCGTGCAAATAGATCGCTTCTTCATGGAGCAGCGTCATCGCGCTGAAGCGATCCATCTCACCGATGACACGATGGCGGGCGGTGTCAGAAACATCGATAATGACGACATTTTCCTGCGCCGCAGAGCGCAAACTAATGTTTTGCGCCGGAAACGCTTCGCTCATCCAATGCCAGCGGCCGCCGCGCTCATAAAGCACCCCCTGCTCAGCCAAAAAATCGAGCACTTCTTCGACCTCGACTCCGCCAAACGTCTCGCCGCGCCGAAACGGAAGCTCGTACGCGGCGCATTTAAGATGGTCGACTAAAATGAGCATATTATCCGGATTGATGCGGGCTGTTTCCGGCGAGCGGGCGAAGAAGTATTCCGGATGGGCGGCGATGTACTGGTCAAGCGGACTTGAACCGGCCACCATAATCACGAGCGAATCGCCATGGCGGCGGCCGGCGCGGCCGGCTTGCTGCCACGTGCTGGCAATCGTTCCTGGGTAGCCGGCGAGAATGCACGCCTGCAGCTGGCCGATATCAACGCCAAGCTCGAGCGCGTTTGTGCTGACCACCCCGATAATGTCCCCGCTGCGCAGCCCCTTTTCAATCGCGCGCCGTTCGTTCGGCAAGTAGCCGCCGCGGTAGCCGCGGACCATCGTTTCCCCAATCCGCCCCTTCACCGCCGCCTGCAAATGGCTTAAGATAAGTTCGGCGCGGACGCGGCTGCGGGCGAACACAATCGTCGGAATGTGGTTGCGTAAAAGCTGCCGCGCCAGTTCGACCGCCGTTTTCGTCGCACTTTGACGGACGTTCATCGTCCGCTCGACGACCGGCGGATTGTAAAACACGATATGTTTCCGTCCGCGCGGCGCCCCGTTGTTGTCAATCAGCGCCACCGGTTCGCCAATCAGCCGCTCAGCCAACTCCTGCGGATTGGCGATCGTCGCCGAGGTGCAAATAAATGCCGGCCGGCTGCCGTAAAAGGCGCAAATCCGCTTTAGGCGGCGGATGACGTTCGCGACATGGCTGCCGAACACGCCGCGGTATGTATGCAGTTCGTCGATGACGACGTAGCGCAACTGTTCAAACAGCGACATCCATTTCGTATGGTGCGGCAAAATGGCGGTATGGAGCATGTCCGGGTTGGTGATGACAATATGGCCGGCCTGGCGGATTTTTTGCCGCAGCGCCGGCGCCGTATCGCCGTCGTATGTATAGCTGTAAATCGGCGTTCCCATCTCGGCGATGATTTCATGTAATTCGTTTTTTTGATCTTGGGCGAGCGCCTTGGTCGGAAATAAGTAAAGAGCGCGGCTTTCCGGCGCCTCCGCGATCGCTTGCAGCACAGGCAAATTGTAGCAGAGCGTTTTGCCGGATGCCGTCGGCGTCACGGCGACGATGTTCCGCCCGCTTCGCACCGCCTCATACGCTGACGCCTGGTGCGTGTAAAGCGAGGCGATGCCGCGCGCTTCAAGCGCCGCGCGCAGCCGCGGATTCAATTCGGTCGGAAACGGAACTGTGTCGGCTTCTTTTGGCTCAATTTCATGCCAATGAACGACGTTCGGGTCCTGACGAAGCTGTTCGATCCACTCGGAAAGCGTCTGTTTGTTCACGTTGCCAATCACCTCGTTTCTATTTTACATGCATCATTGCCGTTTGCACTAGCAAAACGCGGCGAAAAGCGGGAGGCTTTCGGGAAGCGAAGCGCAACACGGCTCGGCTGCATGCCCTTCCGTCCGCCATGCCCAGCCGGCCGTTCGCGCCGCAAAACAAAACGCCCAGCCGTTACGGCTGGACGGAATGAATCGGCCGATGGCCGAGCCGGGCGGAGAGTTCTTTGCCGATTTGGCGCATGCGCGCAGCAAGCCTCATGATGCGGTCATCCGTCATGCGGATCGTCGGGCCGGAAACGCTGACGGCGGCGACAACGTTTCCTGTATAGTCGAAAATCGGCACCGCGACGCAGCGGATGCCATATTCATTTTCTTCCAGGTCAAGCGCATATCCGTTTTGCCGAATGGTGTCAAGCTCGCGGAAAAACGCCTCGCGGTCGGTGATCGTCCAATCGGTATGTCTGGGCAACCCTTTCCGGTCGATGATCTCGGCGGCGACAGCCGGCGGCAAGCTGGCTAAAATCGCCTTGCCAACGGCCGTGCAATGCATTGGCGCCCGCTTGCCGACTTTCGAATGCATGCGCAGCGTTTCCGTTCCTTCCAATTTTTCAATATAAATGACTTCCCCTTGGTCATAGACGACGAGATGGACCACTTCGTTCGTCTCTTTCTCGAGCTGGCGCAAATACGGACGCGCCTCTTGGCGCAAATCAATCGAGTCAAGCAGTTTCGAGCTGATTTCCAAAAACTTGTAGCCAAGCTTGTACCGCTCTGTTTCCGGATGCTGCTCGATGTAGCCGTATTGGGCGAGCGTCGTTAAAATGCGGTAGACGGAACTTTTGTTAATGTCCATTTGTTTCGCGATTTCCGTCACGCCTAGCCCGTCTTTTTTCGCACTGACGATGTCAATAATTTGCAACGCCCGACTTACAGATTTCACTATATTTTCTTTTTCCATTGCCTTCACCTCAATTTGTTCTCTCCGCCCGCTATTATACACGAACGACCGAGCGTTTGCAGGCAGGCAAAACCGAATCCCGCAAACGCACCGTCCGGCAGCAATGGGGCATGCGCGCCCCCCTTCGCTGGCAGCAAACCCTCATCTTTACGAAGCGGAAACAGCCGGCGCTTTGGCGGCGACAAACGTATTGCGAAGCGTGCCGATGCCGTCCACTTCACATTCAATGACTGTTCCCGGGCCGACCAGCTCAGCGCCGACCGGGCTTCCGGTTAAAATGACATCGCCCGGCTGCAGCGTCATAACATGGGACAAATAGGAGATCATTTTGCTGATCGAAATGATCATGAGCTCTGTCGGGCTGTTTTGTTTTTCGACGCCGTTCACGCGCGCTTTCACCGACACCGACAGCGGGTCAAGCTCCGTTTCAATAACCGGGCCGAGCGGCGTGAACGTATCAAACGATTTTCCAACCGTCCAATGTCCATCAGGATGGAAAAATTGCGGCGCGGTGACGTCATTGGCGACCGTATAGCCGAAAATATGCGCCCAGACATCTTCTTCGCTCACGCATTTCGCCTGTTTGCCGATGACAACGGCCAGTTCCGATTCGAATTTGACCTCGCGCACGCCGGCGGGAATGACGATATCCGCTTCCGGGCCGATGACCGATGAGGACGGTTTAAAGAAAAAGACGGGGATGTCCGGAAGCTCCGCCGGCCGTTGCTCGCTTGACGCCACATAGTTGGCGCCGATGCCGATCACATGGCGCGGCACAAGCGGCGCTGCGAATGCAACGTCATCACAACGAAACACGCTTCCTGTATAGTCCCACTCACCAAACACATCACCTTCGATTTCACGGACGACTTCGCCGCTTACAACACCGGTGTGAACCGTCCCATCAACGAAAAAACGAGCAAATTTCATCGACAAGTCACCCCTCTCTGACGCGATTTTTCTCCTCATGCTTCGTAATGTTCCGCGCCACCCCGGTCTCCATCGCTGCACGCGCGACGGCGGAAGCGACTGCTGCGACGACGCGCTGGTCAAACGGGTTCGGAATGACGTACTCCTCGCTTAACTCTTCCGGCTGGATGAGCCCGGCGATGGCGTCGGCCGCCGCTATTTTCATCGCCTCATTGATTTCTCGCGCCCGCACATCGAGCGCGCCGCGGAAGACGCCGGGGAAGGCAAGCACATTGTTCACTTGGTTCGGCAAATCCGACCGGCCGGTTGCCACGATGGCGGCGCCGGCGGTCTTTGCCTCATCCGGCATAATTTCCGGCACCGGATTGGCAAGCGCAAACACGATCGCGCCGCGGTTCATTGTTCGGACCATCGCCGGCGTCAACGCGCCGGCAGCCGAAACGCCGATAAATACATCGGCGCCCTTGATCACATCAGCGAGCGTTCCCGCCAGGCGCTCCCTGTTTGTTTGTTTCGCCAAGTCTTCTTTTAGCGCGTTCATGCCGTGCAGACGACCTTCGTAAATGGCCCCTTTCGTGTCGCACATAATGAGGTCGCCGACTCCCATCGACAGCAGCAGCTTGGCAATCGCCACCCCGGCCGCTCCGGCGCCGTTGATGACGACCCGGCAATCGGTGAGCCGCTTGCCGACCACTTTCAACGCGTTCGTCAGCCCGGCAGCCACGACGATCGCTGTGCCATGCTGATCATCATGGAACACCGGAATTTCCATTTCCTGGCGCAGCCGCTCCTCAATCATAAAGCAGGCCGGCGCCGCGATATCTTCCAAATTGATGCCCCCAAACGTCGGTTCGAGCAGTTTGACGGCTTGGACAAACTCATCCGGGTCTTCCGTGTCGAGACAAAGCGGCACGGCGTCAATGCCGGCGAACGCTTTAAACAAGGCGGCTTTCCCCTCCATCACCGGAAGCGCCGCCCGCGCGCCGATATTGCCAAGCCCAAGCACAGCGGTGCCGTTTGAGACAACGGCAACGAAATTGCCTTTTACCGTGTAATGATAAATCTCCTCTTGATTGGCGGAAATTTCTTTGCACGGCTCTGCCACACCTGGCGAATAAATGACGCTTAAGTCATTCATATCAACGACCGGCACTTTCAGCTCGACGGACAATTTTCCTTTTGCCTGCCGATGGACAAGCAATGCTTTTTCCCTTAACTGTTCCATATCCAATTCCTGGCTACTAACCTGAGCTCGTCTTCTCGTGCCGCCTTTTTGGCTGCGTTCGGTTCCGCAACCGGCCAGTAGCAACTAGGAGCGGCCTCCCTTCTCATTATTTATTGAATTTTCTGATTTATAATTCATATAAGGAAGGAACAAGAGCGATGCCGCCCTTGCCCCTCGATTCCGGCGTCGGCTTATGGCTGCACAGCCGCAAATTTTGCTTTCGCTTCTTGGCGGCGGCGGTGCAAAATCGGCTCGGTATAGCCGTTTGGCTGTTCATAGCCGAGGAACACGAGGTCGCACGCCGCTTGGAACGCCACCGAATCATCGTAGTTCGGCGCCATCGGCCGATAGTTCGGATCGCCGGCATTTTGCTCGTCGACGACTTTCGCCATTCGCTTAAGCGCTTCAAGCACTTGCTCTTTCGTGCAAATGCCATGGTGGAGCCAGTTGGCGAGAATTTGGCTCGAAATGCGGAGCGTCGCCCGGTCTTCCATCAGCCCAATGTTATGGATGTCCGGCACTTTCGAGCAGCCGATTCCTTGATCGACCCAGCGGACGACATAACCTAAAATGCTCTGGCAGTTGTTGTCGATTTCTTCTTGAATTTCCTCTGCCGTCCATTGCGGGTTGTCGACAACCGGAATTTGCAAAATGTCATCGCGATAGTCGGCCCGCTCGTTCGCCAGCTCGCTTTGCACAGCCGCGACGTTCACTTGATGGTAATGAAGCGCATGGAGCGTAGCCGCCGTCGGTGACGGCACCCATGCCGTGTTGGCGCCCGCTTTCAGCTGCGCCCCTTTTTGCTTCAGCATTTCGGCCATCAAATCCGGCATCGCCCACATCCCTTTGCCGATTTGCGCCCGGCCGCGGAAGCCGGCGGCAAGCCCAACGGCAACGTTCGATTTTTCATACGCCTGCAGCCAAGTCGATGATTTCATCTCGTTTTTGCGCAGCATCGGCCCTGCTTCCATCGATGTATGAATCTCGTCGCCCGTCCGGTCGAGGAAGCCGGTGTTGATGAAGACGATGCGGTCGCGCACTTGGTAGATGCAGTTTTTCAAGTTGAGCGACGTCCGCCGCTCTTCATCCATGACGCCGATTTTGATCGTGTTCCGCTCGAGGCCGAGCATGTCTTCGACGCGGTCAAACAGCTCATTGGCAAACGCCACTTCCGCCGATCCGTGCATTTTCGGCTTGACGATGTAAATCGAGCCTTTGCGCGAGTTCAAATAGCGCGTATTGCCGATGAGCGAGTGTTTCATGATCAAGCTCGTAATGACGGCATCGATGATCCCTTCATGCACTTCTTCGCCATTCGCATGCAAAATCGCGTTGTTCGTCATTAAGTGCCCGACGTTGCGCACGAACATAAGCGAACGGCCCGGCAGCACAAGCTTTCCGCCATCCGGCGTTTCATAGACGCGATCCGGGTTTAACGCCCGCGTCATCAGCTTGCCGTTTTTCTCAAACGTCGCCGTCAAATCGCCTTTGATGAGGCCGAACAAGTTGCGGTAGACAAGCACTTTGTCTTCGGCATCAACGGCCGCCACCGAATCTTCGCCGTCCATGATCGTTGTGACCGCCGCTTCGAGCACAATGTCTTTAATGCCGGCTTTGTCCGTTTTGCCGACCGGATGCTCGCGGTCGATTTGAATTTCAATGTGAAGACCATTGTTCTTCAGCAACACCGCTGTCGGATGTTGCGGGTCGCCTTGGAAGCCGACGAATTTTTCCGGCTCTTTCAGCCCTGTCGTCGCCCCTCCTTCAACCGTCACGACGAGCCGCCCGTCCACGACCGCGTATTGGACTGCGTCTTGATGGGAATATTCGGCAAGCGGCACCGCCTCATCCAAAAACTTCCGTCCGTAGGCGATGACTTTCGCCCCGCGCACCGGGTTGTACGATGAACCGCGTGAGGCGCCGTCTTCTTCGCTGATGGCGTCGGTGCCGTACAGCGCGTCATATAAGCTGCCCCAGCGGGCATTGGCGGCGTTCAGCGCATAGCGGGCGTTTGTGAGCGGCACGACGAGCTGCGGCCCGGCCTGCATGGCAATTTCATCATCCGCATTTTCTGTCGTAATTTCGAAGTCCTCGACTTCCGGCTCCAAATAGCCGATTTCGGTTAAAAACGCTTTATACTCGTCAAAATTGAAGCGGCCGCGGTGCGCTTTATGCCACTCATTCAATTGTTGCTGGATCTCATCGCGGCGCGCCAGCAGCTCTTTGTTGCGCGGCGTCAAATCGGCGATGAGCGCGGCAAAATCGCGCCAAAACTTGTCTTGGTCGAGCCCGCTGTTCGGCAGGAGCTCCCCGTTGACAAACTCATAAAACACTTTCGCCACTTGAATCGTCCCGACTTGTACGTAATCAGCCATCGTTCGGTTCTCCCCCTTTTTGTTTCTTATTACGAAACACTGTTTCTTAATTCATCTAAAAAGATGATACCATGAAACGAAATGACTGGCAATCATTTTTGCAAAATTTTCATTTTACTGCGGACGGTATCCGTTTTGTCTCTACGCACCGCCCCGGCGTCGGAAACAGCTTGCCGGCGTTGAGCAAGTTTTTCGGGTTAAACACGTCGCGGATGGCCGTTTGCGCCAAAATTTCCTCGTCAGTGAAGATGAAGCGCATCTCTTCTTTTTTCTCAATGCCAACGCCATGTTCGCCGGTGATCGATCCGCCGACCGCTGCACACGCCTTGAGGCATTCGCTTCCGGCGGCAAGCGCCCGCTCTGTCTCCCCAGGCTTGCTCGCATCAAACAACACAAGCGGGTGCAAATTGCCGTCTCCAGCATGGAAAATATTCGCAATCCGAAGCCCGTATTTGCGGCTGATGTTGGCGATTTCGTTCAACACTTCCGGCAGCCGGCTGCGCGGAATGACGCCGTCTTGCACTAAATAATCCGGCGAAATCGCCCCCATGGCGCCAAAGCCGGTTTTCCGGTTCGCCCACCAGCGCGCCCGCTCTTCCTCTGACTGGGCGACTTTCACTTCGCGCACATGGTGGCGGCGGCAAATCGTTAAAATATCGTCGATTTGCTCGTCAATCCCGGCGGAAATGCCGTCCACTTCAATGAGCAACAGCGCGGCGATGTCTTTCGGATGGCCGACTGGAAACGCGGCCGCTTCAACCGCCTCGATGGCCGTCTGGTCCATCATCTCCAGCGCCGCCGGCACAATCCCGGCGGAAATGATGTCGGAGACGGTTTGGCTTGCATCTTCCACTTCGTCAAAATAGGCGAGCACCGTCTGTTTCGCTTCCGGATTTTTCAACAAGCGGACCGTAATTTTCGTCACGATGCCAAGCGTTCCTTCCGATCCGGTCAACAGCCCGAGCAAATCGTAGCCGGGCGGGTCGGGGACGCCGTTTGCGCCGATTTCAATCACTTCGCCGTTCGGCAAGACGACTTCAAGCCCCAAAATATGGTTCGTCGTCACCCCATATTTCAAGCAATGGGCGCCGCCGGCGTTTTCCGCGACGTTGCCGCCGATCGTGCAGCAGTATTGGCTTGACGGATCGGGCGCATAGTAGTAGCCGCGGTGGGCAACCGAGTTTGTCAATTTTAAATTGACGAACCCCGGCTCGACGACGGCGCGCCGGTTTTCCAAATCGACGTGCAAAAGCCGCTTCATCCGCGTCAGGCTGATCACGACTTCGCCGTTTAGCGGAATCGCCCCGCCGCTTAGCCCCGTGCCGGCGCCGCGGGCGAGAAACGGAAGGTCATGCTCATGGCAGTACTTGACGACCGCCGCCACTTGCTCCGTGCTGTTCGGGAATACGACCGCCCTTGGCAGATGGCGGTGGACGGTAAATCCATCGCAGTCGTACGCCATTAAATCTTCCTTCCGGTACAAAATTGCCGTTTCGCCGACAATGCGGGCGAGCGCCTGGATGTGCGGATCGTTCGTTGCAATCAGCCGTTTTCTCATATGCGCACGTCCTTCCCTTCCTCTTTTTGATATGCCCAATCGAGCAGCTGCACCGTATGGACGATTTTTTGGCTTCGCCCGTATTTTTTCACGCCAAGCGCCATTTGCAGCATGCAGCCCGGATTGCCCATGGAAATGAGTTCCACCTCTTGCGGCACGTTTTGCATTTTGCTCTCAAGCACCGCCTGCGCCATCTCCGGATGGGTGAGGTTGTAAATCCCCGCGCTGCCGCAGCAGCGATCGGCGTTTGGCATGGCGACCATTTCCACCCCTGGAATGCTTTCAATCAAAGCGCGCGGCTCTTGGCGGATGCCCTGGCCATGGGCAAGGTGACACGCATCATGGTAGGTGAGGCGCACGTTCAGTTCGGCTTTCGGCGCTTTGAAGCCCGTGTCATGCAAAAATTTGGACACATCCTCAACTTTGGCGGCAAATTGCTCCGCCTTTTCATGCCATTCCGGGTCATCGCGGAACAATTCCGGGTACTCTTTCAACATGCAGCCGCAGCCGGCGGCGTTGACAATGACATGGTCGACATCTTGAAACGCCTCGATGTTTTGCTTGGCGAGCTTCCGGCCCGTTTCCCGGTCGCCGGCGTGCACATGGAGCGCCCCGCAGCACGTCTGATCCGGGACGATGACGACATCATTGCCGTTATGGGTCAACACACGGATCGTCGCTTCGTTAATATCACTAAACATCACATCCATGACGCATCCGGTCAAAACGGCAACCGTCCGCTTCGTTTCCCCTTTCGCCTTAATGAGCGGCTGGTGTTGATACTTTTTCCGCACCGGCGTACCGACGGCCGGCAAAATCGCCTCCATTTCGGCCAAATGGTCCGGCATCACCTTGAGCAGCCCCGTTTTGCGCGCCGCCGTCTGCAAGCCGCTTTTTTGGTACCATTTCAGCAGGCGGCCGAGCCAATCGAGGCGCGACGGATGCGGAAAAATGCCTTTTAAGAAAACGTCGCTGACAAGCGCCTTCCAACCGGTGAGCGGCACCGCCTGGCGGAGCTGGCCGCGCACTTGTTCAATAAGCCCACCGACATCGACATCGGCCGGACAGGCCGTCGTGCAGGCACGGCAATCGAGGCACGTAAAAATCGGATCGAGCAAATCAGGCGTCAACTCAAGCTTTCCTTCGCCGACCGATTTCATCAAATGGACGCGGCCGCGCGGAGAGTGCTGCTCTTGGCCGGTTTGTTCATACGTCGGACACGACTCCAAGCACATGCCGCAGTGGACGCAATCAGCCCACTTGCTCGGGTCCGGCAAGTCGGGAAATCGGTAGTTGCCGAGGCTCGCGGTCGCACACGCCGGGCTGTCCGTCCGTTCATTGATTATCGTGCTCATGATTAAATCCCCCCAATAAAGCGCTGATCGTTGACCGTTTTGTTTGGATCCACTTTTCGCTTAATGCCTTCGAGCAAGAAAAAGTACGATGGCTTTCCGCCCCAAACGTCAACGCGCTGGCGCAGCGAAAATGGCAAATGTTTCACGATCGCATAGCCGCCAAGGCGAACCGCTGCCTGACGCAGCTCCTCAATGGCCGCCAACACCCCTTCTTCGCTTCCGTGTACATACACCTGGCAAAGCCCATGGCCCAATCCACCGTGCGCCTCAAGACGGACGTGGCAGCGATCAGCGATGAGAACGCTTTCCCGCAAGACGGCGAGCACATCCAAGTTGACGACGCCGATTTTCACCGCCGCTTCCACGCCGTTTTTCGCCAACGCCAGGCGCCCGTTCGGCGCCGCTGTATAAAACGCCTGCCAAAAGGCGGAAGCCTCCTCAGCAGCTAAAATGGACATTTCCGCCATTTTCGGCCGCAGCCGTTCCACCCATTGTTCTTGGTAATGGACGGCGTTTTCCACATCTTCAAACCCGATCACAAGCGTATAAACCGGCCGTCCCGTCAGCCGCTCGGAAAGCGCCGGGTTAAGCAGTTCAAAGCAAACCGGCTCCATCATCGTATCAAGGAAGGAAACCGCAAACGAGCGAATATCATGAACATCGCCGGTTGGAAACGACAATAAAACAACACTTTCATATTTTGGCAGCGGCCGGAGCTTGAGCGTGATCTCGCTCAACACGCCGAGCGTCCCCATCGCTCCAATGAACAGCTTGTTCATATCGTAGCCGGCGACGTTTTTCACGACTTTGCCGCCTGAACGGATGATCGTCCCATCTGGGTACACGATGCGCATCCCGATGACGGAATCGCGCGCCGACCCGTAGCCGAGACGCTTCGGTCCACTGTCGTTGGCCGCAATCACTCCGCCGATCGTCGCTTCCTCCGGCCAAAACGGATCTAAGGCGACCTTTTGCCGATACGGGGCGAGCGCGCGCTGCAAATCGCCAAATTTCGTTCCTGCCTTCACGGTGACCGTCATATCAGCGGCCGCATGTTCGACAATGCCGGTATAGTGTTCCAACGACAACAAGATGTCTGCCTGTTCCCGTTGCCCGCCGAACCCCCGTTTCGTGCCGCGGCCGGCGATGACGACCTTTTTGCCTTGGCGGTCGGCATAGCGGAGCACGGCGGCGATCTCGTCTTCCGTTTGCGGATAAACGGTCGCCGCCCCGCTGTTGCCGAGGGGGTGCGGGGATTCGTTCACTTCGATTTGTCCGGGGCGCAAAAGCGCGCTTAACTCATCCAGCCATGTCAACGAGAGCATCGTTGCCCCTCCTTTGTTTCGCGATAGGAAACAATGTTTCTTTTTCATAGTTTAAAAAAATGAAACGCATCTGGCGTTTCGGCAAGGCGAACGGCTCCCTGCGCAGCGAGGGTGCCGCTACCTCTATTAAATCATTGATCATGCATTTTTTCAACGAATTTTTTGAATTCATCAACCATTTTGTTCATTCTGTCTCTTCCACTGTCACCTTGACCCGCTGTTCGAGCGGCTGGATGACCGCTGACATATCCAAATCGGCAAGGCCTGCGGCGACCGCTTCGGCAAACGCTTCTTCTGCCTGCATGCCGAGGCGGCGGCCAAGGCCGATCTCGTCCATCAACTCGTTCGCCAGGCGCACGTCCTTGTGCACATACTTCACCGCCCCGCCAGGAGTGAATTGACGCGGCAGCACGAACTGCTCCATATGGCGGCGCAGCATCCGGCTGTCTCCGTAGCTTTCTTTTAACAGCCGATACAGCTTCCCGGCATCAAGCCCATAAGCGACGCCAGCGACCATCGCTTCCGCCGCGGCGACCGAATGGACGGCGACCAAGTACTGGTTGATCGCTTTCGCCGCGCTGCCGGCGCCGCTTTCCCCTAAATATTCGACCGTTTTTCCCAACGCCTGAAGCAGTGGGCGCACCTGCTCCCATGCTTCTTTCGCTCCGCCGACCATGATTGTCAGCGCCCCTTGCTCCGCCCCTTCCGGACCGCCGCTTACTGGCGCATCCAAATAGGCGACGCCGCGCTCACCGGCGCGCCGGGCGACAAATCGGCTTGTTTTCGGGCCGACGGTCGTAAAATCAAGACAAATCGTCCCAGGCCGGGCCACGCTGAGGACGCCGCCTTCACCTGTATACACCTCGATGACATCATCCGGCATCGATAAGCACGTGCAAATGATATCCGCCTCACCAGCCAGCTCTGCCACTGTCGCCGCCTGTCGGGCTCCAAGGTTGACAAGCGGAACCGCTTTTTCTGTCGTACGGTTGTACACCGTAACATTGAATCCCGCTTCAAGCAGCCGCTTCGCCATGCGCGAGCCCATCACGCCCAATCCGATAAAGCCGACGCGCATCATCGTCCGCCTCCCCCTTTCATTCCGCGGTATTCCTCATACCAGGCAAAACTTTCGCTGCTTTTCCCTGATGGAATGTACTCAAGCCCAATCGCTCCATTGTAGCCTTGCTCTTGCAAAAATGCGAAAATCTCGCGATACGGAAGCGCTCCCGTCCCCGGCTCATGCCGCCCGGGGGCATCGGCAAATTGCACATGGTCAATCAATGGTTCATAGGCCGCAAACGTCGCTGTCACATCGCGCCCAAGCCGCGCCATATGGTAGATGTCGTATTGCACTTTCACATTTGCCCTGCCAAGAGCGCGAATGATGGCCACGGCTTCATCAATATCCGTTAAAAAGTAGCCCGGCATATCGAACGGATTGATCGGTTCAATCGTCAGCGTCAAACCGTGGACGCCGAGCGCAGCGGCCGCCTCATCCAAGCGGCGCATGTATATTTCTTTCGCCCGTTCCCGCGGCAAATCGGCCGGAACCACTCCAGCCATGCAATGAAGACGCGGCGCGCCAAGCGCGAGCGCATAGCGCACCCCTTCCTCAAGCGCACGGCGGAAATCGTCATGACGGCCGGGAAGAATCGCCAGTCCGCGCTCCCCCTTTTCCCAATCGCCGGCCGGCAAGTTGATCGTAACGAGCGACAGCCCGTATTCCTCCAGTTCAGCGGCAACCGCCTCAGGCGCCGCAGCGTACGGAAACTGGCACTCAACGTGCGAAAACCCGTGCTGCTTCGCCTTGGCAAACCGGGCAAGAAACGGCGCTTCCGTGAAAATCGTCGAAACATTGACGGCAAACTTCATCATGAGGCCCCTTTCTTCTCCATTTCTTTCTTTTATTCGCCCCACCATTTGCCGATTCCTGCCTCACCGCGTTTCACCTTTCATGCCGTAAAAAAACAGCCGCACCATTTCGACTTGCCGCTTTGATCCATGCCACCGTCATGGAAAAAGGGCTGCTCCTTTGGGCAGCCCTTTTTGGCACTCAATCCTCATCGCTGGCGAAAAAACGCAAAATGTAGACAAACAAATTGATGAAATCAAGGTAAATATTGACGACAATCATCGGGATATCCGCTTCCGTAAAGCCATAGCGGGCCAAGCGGTTGATGTCGTAAATCGTAAAGCCAAGGAAAATCAAAATCCCCAAGGCCGCGATGCCCATTTGCCCGACGCTGGAAAATGGAATGAACCATTGAATGATCAACAGGCCAAGCAGCGCAAACGCACCAAGCATCAAAAACCCGCCGAGGAACGAAAAATCTTCTTTCGTTCTCGCCGCGTAAATGGCCACGCCGGAGAACGAGACGACGGCCAGCGCAAACGCTTTGAACACCGCCGCCGCGCCGATGACGGAAATGTAATAGCCGATGAGCGGATAGAGCGTTGCCCCCGAGACGAGCATAAACGCAAACATGAGCGGATAGCCGACCGCCTGTTTGCGGCGGGCGAAGATCATCACCAAAAGCAAAATGAGTTCCAGCGCATAAAGCGGCAAGTACATCCCGGCCGGCACCCATTGCCCGGCATACAGCCCTGCGGTCGCAACAGCCAGCGCTGCTAAAAAGGAAACCGCCAACTTCGCCACCGGGCTGTGCGGACGATAAACGGTCGAATGGTTCATGGCAACCCCCTCCTTTTTCTTTCTAGTTTAGCATATATTTGTTTCTTGTCACAGCCCTTTCTTTTGGATGAGTCAGTCAAGACTTTGTGGAGAACATTTTTTCGGTTCACTACGGGTGTTGTCAATCACTAGTTAGCGAACCATTTTCAGGAATTGATATCGTAAGCG
>NZ_PIJG01000044.1:0-26033 GCF_002809955.1 Geobacillus sp. Manikaran-105 | reverse complement strand
TATATCATACACAAAAGAAAGGGGGGAACGCGCATTCCTCTCCCACTTACTCCCTTTGGTCGTTGAAGTGGGAGTCTCCTGCGCGAAATAGGATGAAACCGCAATATTGTTTCCGGTTTAGAGGGACGTTGCTTTTTTGCCGTCGGAACAAGCCGTCCGGCCGGTCACGAGCCGACAACTTTTTCTTCAAACCGATCGATGTCGCTGTCGGCGCCAATCACGACCAACACGTCGCCTTTGCGGATGATTTCCGAAGCGAGCGGGGAGACGATGACGCTTGTTCCACGCTTGATGGCGACGATGTTGATGCCATAGCGGGCGCGGATGTCAAGCTCCAAAAGCGAATGGCCGTCAAGCCGCTCGCTTGCCACGATTTCGACAATGCTGTATTTGTCCGACAGCTCCAGATAATCTAGGACGTTGTTGGAAATCAAGTTGTGGGCGATCCGCTCGCCCATGTCCCGTTCTGGATGCACGATTTGGTCAGCGCCGATTTTTTTCAGCACTTTTTCGTGGTAATCGTTTGTCGCCTTGACCGTAATATGATTGACGCCAAGCTCTTTTAAAATCAGGGTCGTCAAAATGCTCGCCTGAATGTTGTCGCCAATGGCGACAATGACGTGGTCAAAGTTGCGGATGCCTAAGCTTTTCAACACATTTTCGTCCGTCGTATCACCGACGACGGCGTGTGAGGCGACCGCCGCAAATTCGTTCACCCGGTCTTCGTCAATATCGATGGCCAACACTTCCATCCCTTGTTCACTCAACGTGCGGCAAATGCTGCCGCCAAACCGCCCGAGGCCGATGACGGCAAACTGTTTCTTTTTCATCAGTGATTCCTCCATCGCTTGCCCATCATTGCTTTTTTTCTTATTCTATCAAAAAAGAAGGAGAACGAAAACGTTCTTCCGCTTCTTTTTCCTCATGCTGCCTTTTTCTAATCGGCCGGCCCGCGCCTTTCCGCAAAAAAACGGGCTGCCTGCGCACACAGCCCGATGAATTTCGTCGTTAGCGAAGTTTTTCTTCAACTTTTTGGCAAATTTCTTCCGCGGTAAGCCCGCTCGCTTCAATGACCGGACCGGACGTGACGATGTTGTGAATGCCGGCAACGTTTGCATCCAAGCCGGTAATGACGCAGCAGTCGCAGCCTCTTGCGTCTTGCTCCCCTCGGAGCGGCACAACGTCATATCCTCGCTCTTTCAACGCTTCCTGTACGTCCGTCAACGATGGCTCAACACCAATTTTCGCCATCACAATCCACCTCCTCACACTCATTAATGTGTGTTGCTAGAGGCGGAACTATACTTCATTCTGCGTTTCCTTTCCATGAAAAATAGTCGATTAAAAACGCGATGGCGCGGTCGATCGCTTCCTCGTTCGGAGCCAGTTTTGCATGGTGCAGCCCATATGGTGAGGCGACGCCAAGCCAAAACATAAAACCCGGGATGTCCGCCAGCATATAGCCGAAATCTTCGCCAGTCATCGCTTCTTTGCAACGGATCACATTCACGCCGCCGTGCGCCTTGGCAAACTTCATAAATTCCGCTGTCAGCGCCGGATCGTTGTACACTTGGTAGTACATGGCGCCGTAATCGATCGCCGCCTCGCATTCGTAGGCCACTTCGATTCCGCGCACGATCGCCTCAATCCGCCGCTTCACCTTCTGCATCGCTGCAGTCGACAGCGTCCGGATCGTTCCCTCGAGCCGGGCATGTTCGGCGATGACGTTTTGCACTGTCCCCCCGGCAATTTTCCCGATCGTAATGACGGCGCTGTCGAGCGGATCAACGTTGCGGGCGACGATCGACTGCAGCTGAACGACGAGCGTGCAGGCAGCGACGACCATATCGTTCGCCAAATGGGGAAAGGCTGCATGTCCGCCTTTTCCTTTTAAATCGATAAACAGCTCCGATGTATTGGCAAACAACAGTCCTTCTTTCGTCGCGATAGTGCCGACCGGATATTCCGGGGCGATATGCAAGGCGACGATCATATCCGGCCTCCATTCCTGCATGATGTCGCTTTCTAACATCGGCTTTGCTCCGCCCGGTCCTTCCTCGGCCGGCTGGAAAATAAACAGCAAGTCATCTTGAATCGGATGATGTGCGAAATGGGTGAGCACGCCAAGAGCGATGCTCATATGCACATCGTGGCCGCACGCGTGCATGCGCCCTTCATGTTCAGAGCGGTACGGCAAACCGGTCTCCTCGCGAATCGGCAGCCCGTCCATATCGGCGCGGTAGCCGATCGTTTTGCGCGGCGATGTTCCGTTGACTTTGACGAAAATCCCCGTTTTCCACGTCCGGACTTGAAGCCGCTCTTGCGGCAGGGACTGGATATAGCGAAGCAAATATTGCTGCGTCTTAAACTCCTGAAACCCAAGCTCCGGAATTTGATGCAAGTCGCGGCGAATGGCGACAAATGGGCTGATCGCTTCCATCCTCTCTCCTCCATTGGAAAAAAGCTGCCCCGTGAGCGGACAGCTTTTTTCCCGTCATTATAACTGGCGAAGCTCTTGTTTAATTTCCGTTTTCGCTCTCGTTTGTTCGTCGATTTGCTTAATGACGCGCGCCGGCACGCCGGCGACAACGGTATACGGCGGCACATCCTCGACGACGACCGCCCCGGCGGCGACGACCGCCCCTTTGCCGACGGTGACGCCTTCCAAAATAACGGCATTCGCGCCGACAAGGACATCGTCTTCAATGACGACCGGCTTGGCTGATGGCGGCTCAATGACTCCGGCCAACACCGCTCCGGCGCCAATATGGCAGTTTTTTCCGACCGTCGCCCGGCCGCCGAGCACCGCATTCATGTCGATCATCGTTCCTTCACCGACAACCGCACCGATGTTGATGACCGCTCCCATCATGATCACGGCGTTGTCGCCGATTTCGACATGGTCGCGGATAATGGCGCCCGGCTCAATGCGCGCCTTGATGCCTTTCAAATCTAGGAGCGGAATGGCCGAGTTGCGGCGGTCGTTCTCGACGACATAGTCCTCGATTTTGTCTTGATTCGCTTCGATTGCCGCTTGAATGTCTTGCCATTCGCCAAACACGACGCCGACGTTGCCCGTGATAAATGTTTTGGCGCTTGAGCCGAAATCGATGCCTTCGAGATCCCCTTTTATGTATACTTTGACTGGTGTCGATTTTTTGCTGTTTTGAATAAAGGAAATGATTTCATTGGCGTCCATCATCTTCATGGGCGATATCCTCCTTTACACCTGTATTCTTTTTTACTTTAGCAAAACAGAGATCATTGTGACAAGCACAAATTCATCGAGCAAAATGCTGTAAATATCTTCTCGAAGGCTTGCACTTGCGGAAGTTGCCACGCAGCTTCCGAACTGATCAGCCAAAGCCAGCTGCTCTTGTTATTGCACACGATTATCTTTCTGCTCATTGTTCAGCCTCTTTTCGGCCTAGCTTCCGGCCGCCATTAGGCCTGTGCAGCTGTTTATTCAGTTGCTTCAGTACTTCCCGTCGAGTGAAAATGCCTACAAAATATCCGTCGTCATTTTCCACACACACGAACGGATGATTGACAATAAGCCCCACTGCCTTCATCAGGCTGTCGTCAAGCCGCAGGCGCGGAATGTTTCGGTTCATCACTTCTTCGACCTTCATCGTCTCGAGACGTTCAAATTCGATGCGCTCCAATCCTAAAATTGCATCCATCATCATCGTCATGCTGATGAGCCCATGCAGTTTATACGATGTATCGAGAACTGGAATCGCTGAATAGCCGGTTTTCGTCAGGACGAGCAGCGCATGATCCAAATAATTTCCCGGCTGCACATGCGCCACTTTATCCACCGGAATCAGAAATGGCTTGACAGTCATTTGCATGAATTCATTGTGTTCCCATGTCATGCCGATGTTCCGCCTTTCTTCTGCATCTTCTCCTCTCCACATTGTTATCATACCATAAAAAAGACTATCGCTTCCTGCGATAGCGATAGTGCACAACAATTTTTATCCTTCCTCTTCCTCTGTCAACAGTCGGTCGTATAAACGCAACAGCTGCTGGTACCGGTGTTCATCGACCTCCTTGTCTCCGTTTTCGATATCCGCCAGCTCGGAGCGGATGAGCTCGAGTGCATATTGCTGGCTGAACAAAACGTCAAGCAATAACGCCGCTTCCTCGCCCGACAGCCTTGTCGGCAGCCGCTTCGTCATCTCCATTCCCCCTTTGCCTCTTCCGCTTCCATATATATTCGCCGGCAAAGGAAAAAAGTCGTGGAAAAAAGCGTCATTTGCGGACAGGCAAAAAGGCCACCCATATGAATGGAATGGCCTTTTTTCAATAATAGCGCAACGCCAAATAACCAATGGCAAAAATGGCGAGCAAGACAGCGAGTACATAAGCGAGGAACACCGGGTTGCGCAAGTAGGCATGCTCCTCGACCGTTTTCGGAATCGGCCCGTCAAGCTCCCCTTGCCAACGCTGTTGGCGTCCGAGGCGAACCGTATAGACGAACCCAATGACCGCGATCAATACAGAGAGGGCGGATAACACAAAAGTTAACTGTGCCATAAGTTTCACCTCATGTTTACTTTGCCGCAATGAGGCGATTTTATGCAGTCAATAATGGGCGTCATGCTCAAACAAATAGCTGTACGACAAGTCAATAAACAAGTAATGGCGCTCATCGATCGGATACGAATACGTCCGGATCGTTTCCCCTGTTTCAATATCCGTGTATAAATCGGACAAAATCCCTCTTCGGCGCGAGCGCATGCGAATAATGTTTTCCAAAAAATACGGGCGCCAGCTCCAGTTTTTCATATAATATTGCGGCTGAAGCTCCCACCGGCCGCCGCGCTTGAACATATTGCCCGACTGCTGGAAGCCGTCCTCATCACAAACATAAATGCGGAAGCAAACATCGTCGAGCTCGCCGGCCAACAGGGAAATGAGCTCGTTAAAATCGGCGGCTTTTTTGTATTTGCCAAGCAGCGCGCTGATCCGCTGCTGAAACTGCTCAGCAATTTGATACAGCGTTTCAAGCTTTTTCTTTTCCTGCTGGATGAAGCGATGGCACTCTTGGCGGAGCAAGTCTTTCAACAAATCGCGCGGCACAACCTCTGGCGCCGGCTTGGCCAAATAATACCCTTGATAATAGCGGCCGCCATGCCGCCAAGCATACTGAAGCTGAAATGATGTTTCAATATCCTCATACAGGAGCGTCGCTCCGATTTTGCGCGCCAACAGCGAAATCGAGTGAACGATTTCCTGGTATGCTTGATGAACGGACGTTTTCCGCAATTCACGCAAATCGATTTTTAAAATGTCAGGCGACAAGACGCCGATTCGCTCAAGATGAATGCTATGTTCGGCGATGTTGTCGACCGCCACTTTAACGCCGTATGTACGAAGATACGTCAATAAATGGCTGAGCTGATCGACGTCTCCCTTGAAATGCTGCTCGTTGATTTCCAAAACGATGCGGCTTGGGGCCAACCCTTTCGCTTCATAGGAGAGAAGCAGCTGCAAAAACGACTCGCCGCGGTCAAGCATCAGCAAGTTGGCGTCGCGGTTTAAAAAAATGAGCAGCGTTTGATCATCAAGCGACAGAAAATAGTCGAGCGCTTTTTTCGTGATCACATCATCCACTTCGATGCGAAATTCTTCTGGAATGGTTTCATCGTGAAAAAACGGCCCAAGGCTGACCGGCCCTGTTTCCGTTTGAAACCGACCGAGCACTTCATAGCCGACGACCCCATGCTCATCGGCGCTGAAAATCGGTTGATAGTGCGGAATCACTTGCGGCAAGTTGGCCATCACGTCTAATGCATCCATCGTGTTCACCTCATCCCCATCGACCATCTTTGCCTTTATTATAGCATAATTGCCCAATCGTTCCTGACTCGTAAAAAAAAAGCGGCTCCCCTGACAGCAGGGAATCCGCTTGTGACAAAGGCCGTTGCGTGCAATGAGCCGGTTGCCCGCGATAAATGAAGAAATACCGCCTGCAATCCCTTTTGGGTGAGGACCATCTTGCTTTATGGCAAATTTGATTAAAACGGCCGCCGGTTCAGCCATTGGCCGCCGTCGACTGTGATGCAAGCGCCGTTAATGTAAGCGGCTTCATCCGAAAGCAAAAACGAAGCGACCGCCGCGATTTCTTCCGGCGTCCCGAGCCGCCCGAGCGGCACGCTTTCCAACGTCATCCGCTCCGCTTCCTCTGATTCCCAAAGCCGCTCCGCCCCGCCAGTCCGCTCAATCGGTCCGGGAGCGATCGCATTGACGCGGAAGCCGTACTTTTTCCCCCATTCCACAGCAAGCGTGCGCGTCATTGCCAGCACTCCAGCCTTGGCGCTCGCTGAATGAATGACCCCGGCGCCGGCATGCCAGGCATATGTCGCAACGATGTTGATAATGTTCCCTTTCAAGCCGCGCTGAATCCAGTAGTTGCCGACTTCCCGGCTGCAGTAAAACGTGCCGTTTAACACAATGTTAATGACGCTGTTCCAGCCGTTGATCGACAACTTTTCCGCCGGGCAAATGAAATTGCCAGCCGCGTTGTTGATGAGGGCATCGATGCGGCCGAATTCCGCATCAGTCCGCTCCACCATGTGCGCCACTTGTTCCGGGTTGCGCACATCCATCGGGATCGTAAGCACTTTCCCTCCATCCGGCGCGGCGATTTCCCGCTTGGCCTCTTCGAGCGCCTCGGCCCGCCTTCCCGTAATGACGACGTTGGCCCCATCAGAAACAAACCGCTTCGCCATATATTTCCCCATTCCGCTCGACCCGCCGGTCACAATGATCACTTTTCCGTTCATCCATTTCTCCTCCTATGACTGATTACTCATTCATTTTTATCATATCATAAAATAGTGGAATATTCGAACATCTTAGTCCTCCTATTGTCCTTTTCCCTCTCTTTTCGTTATAATAAAGCTGCTTGTGAAAGGACGGCGAAACGATGCACCATATCGAAACAACCAAACTAAGCCGGCGCGCCTTTTTGAAAAAGCTGGCGCGCACAAGTTTCAGCGCAGCGCTGGCGATGGCAGCCGCCTCTGGATACGCCCGCTGGATTGAGCCAGCCGAGCTGACCGTGACGCACCATGCGCTGTCGCATCCGTTGATCCCAAAGTCGTTTGCCGGCGTCAAGCTGCTGCAGTTCAGTGATCTCCATCTCGGCCATTATTACGGCTTGAAACGCTTTTACCGCATTATCGGCCGCATCAACGAACTCGGGCCCGATCTCGTCGTATTCACAGGTGATCTGCTCCATGAGGCGAACCGGTATCCGCACGTCAACGCGGTCGCTGAGGCGTTGGCTGGCGTCCGTGCTCCTCTTGGAAAATTTTGCATTTACGGAAACCATGATCACGGCGGCTACGGGACAGATATTTACCGTCGATTGATGGAACGAGCCGGGTTCCGCGTTCTCGTCAATGAGCATGCACTCGTCCGGCGCGGCCACGGGGCGATCGCTATCGCCGGCAGCGACGATATGATGCTCGGACGCCCGGACTGGTCGAAAATGACGAACGGCATTCCTCGGGCGACATATACGATCGCCCTCGTTCATGAGCCGGACGGTGCCATTGAGGCTCGCCGCTTCCCTATTCACGTTCAACTCTCCGGCCATAGCCACGGCGGGCAAATTCAGTTGCCGTTTATCGGACCGCTCATCACGCCGCCGTTGTCTGAGCGGTATTATGAAGGGTTTTACCACGTCGGCGGACTCTTGTTGTACGTCAACCGCGGCCTTGGCACAACAAGGGTGCCGCTTCGCTTCTTCGCTCCGCCGGAGTTGACCGTTTTTTCGCTTACCCCCGGATAGAAGTAGGACAAACCGGGCAACAACACCGCTTCCTATGTTATAATAGAAAGAAAAAAGGAGACATGCCGATGAAACCGGTGCAATTAACGGTCGACAATATTGCCAAAGCGATTTTTACCGTCAACCGCCATGCCAAAACAGCATTGAACCCTTCGTTTCTTTATCTTCTGAAGAAAAAAGCGATCGAGAAGCTGCTTGAGGAGGGCAAGGCGAAAAAAGTGGGCCTCCATTTTTCCCGCAATCCGAGATACAGTCAACAGCAATCCGACGTGCTTGTCGCCGTCGGCGACTACTACTTCCACATCCCACCGACAAAACAAGATTTCGCCGCCCTTCCGCACCTTGGCTCTCTCAACGATTCATACCGCAACCCTCCAGCTCGGATGCCGCTGTCAGAGGCAAAAGCCATTCTCATCGCCTACACCGGACTGAAGGAAAAGCCGGAACAAAAGCCGAAACGGCTGACAAGACCCGTATTTAAACGGCTCGGCGACCGCTATTAAGCGGACGCCGGTTTTTTTCAACAGTGGGCACATCTTAGCGCCGGGTCGGCAACAGGGGCATCGATGTCTCTTTTGCTTCAACCTGCTTTTTCGCCCACCCTGTCTTGCAATGAAAGTCCCCTCTCGTTTTCGCTGCACTAAGAGGCGGTGAAAAGCAACCATTTTCCCTAAATTGATGATTCTCGAATGAAGAGGAGAACAATATCCGTAAGGCTTCTCCATTTGAGGAGAAACATGATTGGGCCGCCTTTCCTGTTCAATCACCGGCCTTCTAAAACAAATAAGCCAGCCGCTGTTCTGTCGGCTACGCTGAGACCCCTTTCCTCTTTATGCTTCCCCATTGTTTTTTTCGACGAATGGCATCGATCACCCCTTCGCACCGCCACCAAGCGGTAAGCGGACGGTACCAAAACGTCTCGGTCAACGCGAAGAAAAACAGCTTCACCAAATCAGAGATGCTCGGGAACTTCCGCTCAGTCCACTCTTCAAGCAAGACGGCTACTGCTGATAACAGCGAACCGTACAAAACCGAAACCGTCAGCAACAAAAGAGCGAATTCGACGTACAAGTTTCCGAGAAATAAGGAGAAAACAACGACAATATAGCCCATCAATTCAACGATCGGACCAAGAAGCTCAATGAACCAAAAATACGGCAGCGAAAGAAGGCCGATTGAGCCATATTTTGGATTGAACAGCATCGATCGATGCATCCATAAGCTTTCCAAAAGCCCGCGATGCCAGCGTCGCCGCTGCCTCCGCAAATCGCCATACGTTTCCGGTGCTTCCGTCCAGCAAACCGGGTCGGGGATGTAGATGATTTTTTTCGCCTCGTTTTTTTCCCGCGCCAGTCGATGCAGACGCACGACGAGCTCCATATCTTCGCCAACTGTATTAGCATATCCCCCTGCTTCAATCACCCAAGGCTTGGAAAAGACGCCGAACGCCCCAGACACAATCAGCAGCAAGTTGTGGCGGCTTAAGCCGAGACGGCCGAGCAAAAACGCACGCAAATATTCAATCGTTTGCATAATGACGAGCGGCCGCCGCGACAACCCAACCTGGACGATCTCCCCGCGTTCAATCCGGCAGCCATTGGCGATGTGGACGCTTCCTCCAGAAGCGATGATCTCCCCGTCGGACTCAAGCATTGGTTTCATCACTTTCAAAAACGCGCGCCGCTCCAAAACCGAATCGCTGTCAATCGTGCAAATGTATGGATAGCGAGAAGCGTTGATTCCCGCGTTCAACGCATCCGCTTTCCCACCGTTTTCTTTATCCAGCACAAACAAATGGGGATAATTAAGCGACTGATAAACCGCCTTAATTTCCTTTGCGTCCAGCTGGCGGCGAATGATGCGATAGACCAGCTGCAAATGAAAATGCTCAATCAGCCGTTCAAGCGTTTTGTCAGTCGATCCATCGTTAATGACAATGACCTCGTACTCAGGATATTCAATAGCCAGCAGCGACCGCACCGAACCGACGATGCCTGCTTCCTCATTATAAGCGGGAACAAGAATGGACACCGGTTTGGCATAGCTCGCATCGAGCAGCTCTTCATACGGCTCCCAGTCATCAAGACGATGAATGCGGCGCAAATGGATGAACGAGACAACAAGCAAAAAGGCATAAAAAAGAAGAACGATGACCATGTAAATCAGTACAATATGTCCTGCGACCCAAAGAAACGAACGCCACGCTTCCACTATCATTCTCCTCCTCCAAGCCACTGCCTCGCCATATCACGAGCATAACGATCCGATGCTGTGCGCGCCGCGGCGCGCAACGCCGTTCGGCCTCCCGGCAGACGCGCGATGGCCGCGGCGGCTTCAGAACGAACAACAAATGAACGGTCGCTAAGCCGCTCATACAGCAACGGAAGAAGCCGCTCTTCGCGGCATTTTCCCGCCAGGCGGGCAGCCATCAGCCGCTCTTGCCAATGGGAGGAGCACAAATGCTGCTTGAGCCTCTCCGCTTCAAGCGGCATGCCGATTTCTGCCATCGCCTTGAGCGCGCGGATGCGAATTTCCGGTTCTTCTGCTGCCAGCAGGCGCCGCAAAAACCGCTGTTCTTGCCGGCGCCGGATGCCGATCATATCGATAAACGCATACTTTCCGGCCGGCGGCAGCTCGGCAAACCGTTGTTTCACCTCTTCAAGCAGCCGCTCGCTCATATGGCCGAAAATGAGGCGATACGCAAATTCCGTCAGTTCGCGGTTTGGCCTAAACACATAGATGGCCACTGGATCGTAATCGAACTTGGCGAAAATGGTTAAAATTTTTGCCACCTCTCCCCTTGTCGCCCCATCCGCCCGATGCAGCCGCTCGAGGTCTGGCAACATCGCTTTCATATGCAAATCTTCAATGAAAAATAATGCGTTCATCCGTTCGCTCCAATGCCGGCTCGCCAATTGCCGGCGCAGCCAACCTTGAAAATGGGTCTCGGCAAACGCTCGAATGCGCACTTGCACGTCTTTTCCTTTAAGCAATGAAGCAAAGCCATCGAGCAGTTGAAGCACCGCTTCCCGTTCGAGCGGAGACGAAAAACGAAACGAAAGCTCCTCTTCGCCGAGCAAATAGCGAAGCAAAGGAAGCCGGTGCTGTTCTTTATAGAAATGAAGCCGGGCTTGGCGCCGGTTTTCCCGCCATTTGCGCACGACTAAATAAAGAAACAGCCCGGCCAGCACCGCCAATAAAACAGCAACCATCAAGACGGCGACAATGAGCGCCATTACTCATCAAACTCCTTTAGCAGCCGGCGCAGGCGTGCCTCCAGTTCCAGCCATTTAAACGGCTTCGTCACATACTCGTCCGCTCCTTCGTCAATGGCGCGGGCGATGTCCCGCTCATCTTGGCGCGACGTCAACATTATCACCTTATACGGCTTTTGCTGGCGGCGGAGGCGGCGCAACACCTCAAGACCGTCCATTTTCGGCATCACCCGGTCCAAAATGACGACGGAGCGCTTCTCGCCTTTGTACACCGGCGATTCGAGAAATGAAAGCCCGTCGCTAAACTCGTAAATGTCCGCCTCCCGTTCTTGCTCGTCCGCAAGCTTGCGGACGAGGTCAGCGATGACCGTCCGCGCCAGTTCATCATCGTCGACGATCGCAACAGACCATCGTTGCCCATTGCCTTGGCGTCGTTCTTTTTTCGCTCGGCCGCCATCGGTCGGAACGGCTTCCCTCTTCGCTTCTTCAACCCGACATCCCCCGCTCTTTTTGGCTGCGTACAGCGCTTCGTCAGCCAGACGAAGCCAATGCTCAAGCGGTTCGTCTGGGTCATCGCACTCAACAAAACCAACCGAGAAAGTGCATGACAGGCGCACGCCGCCGGCTTCGATTTCCTCAGCAGCAAATTGGCGCTGCAGCCGTTTGAGCACGCGATGCGCTTCATTTCTTGTCGTTTTGGCCAGCCAGACGACAAACTCCTCTCCCCCAAAGCGAACGACCGTATCCATCCCACGCGTATGTGCAAGCAAAAAAGCAGCCAGTTTCTTTAACACCGCATCGCCCGCCAAGTGACCAAACCGATCGTTAACTTGCTTAAAACGGTCCAAATCAAGCAGCGCCAAACAGCTCGGCGTCCGAGACCGCTCTAAATCGCTCCGCAAACGAGCGTACACTCGCGGCAAGTACTTTCGGTTGTAAACGCCGGTCAATTCGTCAATCAGCACTAACTGATCAATTTTCTGCTTTTTTTCCACAAGCCGGCGGATGCGAATGAAAAACTCGCCGACCGCGACCGGCTTTGCCATGACATCGTCGGCGCCGATCTCATACCATTTCAGCTCCTCGCCTTTTCGTCTGTTCCCACCCACAATGGCCACTGGAATATATGAATGGCGGCCTGCATCGTTCAAAAAAGCGTCAAAAACGGAAGCATCTGCGCCGTCCTCCTCAAGTATCACCACAATGCAATCTATGCCCAATTGTACTAAAGAGGCCGCAGGTTGTTCAATAAATGGAAGTGTGATGAAACGCCACGGCGTCGTTTGCAACGAACCGCGCAAATACGCAGAAAACAGCGGATCGTTTCCGCAGAGGAGAATGGCCGCTTCCGGCCCTTGGCGGCCGGGAGGGGAAACGAACGAAGCATCCGATTCTCCCGCTTCATAGCAGCAGCGAAGGAGCGGAAACATCTCCGCCAACGCCTCCTCCGCTGTCCATTTCCGTTCCTTTTGCTGATTCATCCGGCGAGAAAGGCGGTCTGCTTCAACAGCGAGATCGCTGCGGTTCATCACCGCCGCCGTCCGGCCGACAGCGTCTAAAAACCGGATCAGCTCCGCCCCCGCAAACGGCTCTTCCGTCTTCCATCGTTCATACTGTTCCTTCAATCGGCTTAATAACGAAGCAGTGTAAGAATCCAATCTCCCCCTCCTTTCCGCCCATCGGCCTGCCGTTCCGCCGTTTGTATTTTCACGTTCATCCTCCCTTTTTCCTATTAGTAATATAGTCGGCAGGGGCGAAAAACATTATCAAAAAAAATGAAAGCAAAACAGCCTTTTTTCGTCCATGCATTCAAAAAGACCGTTGCTTCATGGCAACGGTCTCGATTCAATACAAAAAATCGAGAAGGCGGCGGTCCGCCAAATTCGTATCGACCGGGCACACTTCGGCATCACGCCCGTACTGCCACACCCACACATTTGCGCTGCAGGGCGGGGCCGCCGGCTGGTAGCGCGGCGCTTTTTGCTCTTTCGTCGTTCCCGGCCTTGGGGCTGAACTCCAAATAACAGCCTGCACCGCCACTTGATTGTTCCGTGCGGCCGCTTCACAATAGGCAGCGGCAAAGTCTCCTTTCGTCGGATCCGCATACAGCCCCGGGCGGTACCCGGTCGGATAGAGCGTTTCCACCCAAGCCGCGATCCAAGCCGCATCAACCGCAAAAAAGTCCTCGATATTGGCAAACAGCAGTTTATTTTTTGGAATGCCAAGCCGCCGCGCATGGAATACGGCGTTGCGCGCCGCCACCTGTCCGTTTGCATAGCCGACCGCCTCTCGGAAGGCGTTGTAGATCGGCAGCACTTTCACCCCATAGTTGCGAATGCGGGCGATCTCCTCCCGCGTCAATCCTTCCGATACGTTCGGCACCTCGACCAAATAGCGGCCCCAAAACTTCGGGTAGCCGAGCTCGGTTCGCACGCACTGAAACAGCTGATCCGTGACCACCTGCGCGGAATCGACTCCCCAAATGCCTCTTACCATCCTTCCCCCTCCTTTGCGGTCACGCTGCCATAGTTATGTATATGAGGGGGAGCGCTTGTTTTATACGGCTACCGGCGGCGCTTCCGTTCCTCTTCCGTCCAATCGCCTTTCAACAATTGAAACCAGCCGTTGCGCTTAAACCAAACAAACATCGTCATGCCGATCACGGCCATAACAGCCAATACCGCAAAGTAGCCGTATTTCCAGCGCAACTCAGGCATATAGTTGAAATTCATCCCATAAATGCCGGCGATAAAGGTAAGCGGCATGAAAATCGTCGTAATGGCCGTAAACGTCATCATAATGTTGTTCATTCGATTCGAGTTCAGCGACAAATAGCTGTCGCGGATATCTGCTGTAATCTCGCGGTTGGTCTCGATCATTTCCGACAGCTTCAATAAATGGTCGTAAATGTCGTGAAAATACAACTGTCGTTCTTTCATGCGCTGCAGGCGATCGGAGTGGATGATGCGATACAACAAATCGCGCATCGGCACGATCGTCCGGCGCAGCTTCGACAAATCGCTGCGGATATCAAACACCTTTTCGATAATGTCGTGAATCGGTTCGTTATTCGTATTCTCCTCCAGGTCATTCAACACATCCTCAATATGATAAAGCGGCGGAAAATAATCGTCGACGAGCTTGTCAATGAGCCGATACATAACATGAAACGGCCCTTGCTGCACATCTTGCTCGCGCTTCAGCCGCTCCCATACGTCATCCACCGCATGGATCGGTGACTTATGAAAAGACACGATGAAATTTTGCCCGACAAATAAGTCGACTTCCTCAGCTTCAAGCGTTGCCCCGGCGATCGCGTGAAGGACAATAAATAAGTAACGGTCATAAAAATCGAGCTTCGGCCGCTGCACATACTCCAAACAGTCTTCAATGGCAAGCGGATGGAACCGGAAAAAAGAAGCGAGCAAGTCCGACTCCTCATCCGTCGGCTCGTGAAAATCGACCCAATACCATGAAACGTCCGGGCTGTTGACAAACGTCAAATCAACATCATGCAGAATCTCAAACTCTTTTGTTATCGCACATGTACGGATCATCACCATCACACCTTGCCATTTTTTCTCTTCTCTTATCATAACCGAAAATGTGTTACATCCCAACCTAAAAAGGGTACAGAAAGATGTAGAGAAAAATTGGCAAAAAAATTTATCAAAATTTTCTTTACATTATCGCCAAAAACGACGATAATATAAAAAAGGGAACCCTTTGTTCCCATATGGGAGGGAATCAACCATGTACGAAAAACAATATCCAAATGAAGGCGCCGTCTTGTTCAATCAACCCGAAGAAAAAAACAGCTATGGGCCGATGGCGGAACAAGTGTTGAAAGAGGCGATCTTTCAGTTTCAAAGAAAAAAACTGATGGAACAAATTGATGAAGCGCTCGCGGCCGGCAACAAGCCGTTGTTTTTCAAGCTTTCCGCCCAATATAACGATTTGTTGAAACAATACGGCGCGTAAAAGGAGCGAATAATGTTGGATTGTGAATCATCTATGACCGGATGAGCCCCGTTTCCGTGTGCAGAATGACGCAAACGGAAAGGGGCTCATTTTTATTTTTTCGTTCTTCGACATAAATGGTACAATAGAGGAAAAACGGAAAGGTGGACAACAAGTGAGACACCTCATTCAGCCACGCGTTCAAGCGATTCAATTATCAGGCATCCGCCAATTTTTCAACCTTGTCGCTGGACGGCCGGGGCTTGTTTCCTTGACGATCGGCCAGCCGGATTTTCCAACTCCCGAACATGTGAAAGCAGCCGCTCAAGAAGCCATCGCGGCGGATTTTACAACGTACACGGCAAACGCTGGCCTAATTGAGCTGCGCGAGGCGGCTTGCCAATTCGTCGCTGACAAGTACGGCCTTCGTTACACGCCGGACGAAGTCATCGCCACCGTCGGCGCCAGCCAGGCGCTTGATATTGCGTTTCGCACCATTTTAGAGGAAGGAACAGAGGTGCTCCTTCCCGCGCCGGTCTACCCCGGCTATGAACCGCTCATCCGCCTGTGCGGGGCGAAACCGGTGTACATCGACACAAGGCCAAACGGTTTCCGTCTGTCGGCTGAGCTCATTGCGCCTTATTTGACGGAAAAGACGCGCTGCCTCGTTCTTCCATACCCATCAAATCCAACCGGGACGGCGCTGTCAGCCGAAGAGCTTGAGAACATCGCTTCCCTTTTGAAAGGACGGCCAATTTGGATCGTATCCGACGAAATTTACAGCGAACTCGTCTATCGCGGCCGCCATCGTTCGATCGCCGAATGGCTGCCCGAGCAGACGATCGTCATCAATGGCTTAAGCAAATCGCACTCGATGACCGGCTGGCGCATCGGATTTGTCTTCGCCCCGTCGTTTGTGATTGAACAGATGGTGAAGGTGCACCAATACAGCGTCTCATGCACCTCGTCGATCAGTCAAAAGGCGGCCATTGAGGCGCTGACCGCCGGCAAACATGACGCCGAGGCAATGCGCGCCGCCTATGCGGAACGGCTCGAGTACGCTTACAACCGCCTAACCGCGATGGGGCTGCCGGTCGAAAAACCGGACGGGGCATTTTACTTGTTTCCATCGATCGCCGCCTTTGGCATGCCATCGTTTGACTTTGCCCTCGATGTCGTTGAAAAAGCCGGTGTCGCCCTCGTCCCCGGCAGCGCCTTCTCCGAATACGGCGAAGGCCATGTCCGCCTGTCGTATGCTTATTCGCTCGATGTCCTGAAAGAAGGGCTTGACCGTCTTGAGCGGTATATCGACAAAAAGGCGGCAAGTGCACGCTGATGGCGCCCCTTAAGACCGGAGCAAGACAGGCTTTCGCTTTTTTGCGCCGGGTTAACTCAAAAGCCGTCTGTCCTTCCGTAAAATACAAGATTGAAAAAGGGGCTGACCGAAAACAAGAGTGTGTTTTCGGGTCAGCCCCTTTGTTGCTCACGGCACCAACAGCAGTTTGCCGCTCGTTTTTCGCCCTTGCAGCAGGCGGTGCACCTCGGCCGCGCGCTCGAGCGGATAGACGCCCCCGATGGTCAACTCAAGGCTTCCATCCCGCACCCAAGCGAGCAGATCGCGCAAGCTTCGTTCATATAGCGCCCGTTTTCGCATGACTTGCGGCAAGAAAAAGCCAACGACCGACCAGTTTTTTGCCATCAAACGGACCGGATTGAGGCGCGTCATCTCCCCGCTCGCCGCCCCGTATACAACCAAGCGGCCGAACGGGGCAAGGCAGTCGAGCGTTTGATGGAACACATCGCCGCCCGCCATTTCCAAGGCGACATCGACGCCGCGTCCATCTGTTGCCTCCATCACTTCCGCCGCCCAGCCGTCCTTTGTATAATCGATCGTGACGTCGGCGCCGAGCCGCGCGGCTAACGCTCGCTTTTCCTCCGTGCTGGCGGTGGCGATCACCGTTTTCGCCCCGAACCGTTTCGCCAGCTGCACAGCGAGCGTGCCAACGCCGCCAGCGGCAGCGTGCACAAGCACGGTTTCCCCTTCCTCCAGCCGCCCCATTGTCGTCAAAATATGATAGGCGCTTAACCCTTGCACGGGCAGAGCCGCCGCCCGGCGGACGTCCAACCCGTCCGGCAGCGGCACGACCGCGCGTTCGTCAACCGCCACAAACTCGGCATAACCGCCTGATTCAATCAACGCGACAACCCGCTGGCCCGGGCGGATGGCTTCCACATCCGGACCGACTTCGCGGACGATGCCGGCCACCTCGGTGCCGGGCACGAACGGAAGCGGCGTCGGCACAACGTAGCGCCCTTCCCGCCTCGCTGTATCGGCGTAGTTCACACCGATCGCCTCAGCTTCAATCACCACTTGCCGTCCCGATGGCAACGGGCGCTCAGCCTCTTTTACTTGCAGCACTTCCGGACCGCCGTACTCAGCAAATTGCACGATTTTCACTGTTCATTCCCCTCTTTCGTCATCTTCATTTGCACGATATCGCGCACTTCCGCCGCCAACGGCCCTGGCTCGAGTTTCGGAATGACGGAAAGCGCTCCGTGCCGGTTGATGTAGTCGATCTCCTTTTCGAGGCCATAAGCCACCATCCAACGTCCGACCCGCGAGGCGGACAACACTTCTTTTGCCTTCTCCTCGCTTGCGTATTGCCGGTAAAACAGCCAAGCAGCCATCGCGCTGTCGGACAGCTCCGCCGCGGCGATCCCCTGCTCGACTAGACAATGGACAAAATATCCGGCGCCATAAAAGTCCTCCAAGCAAAAACGCCCGGATGAACCGGCGCAAATGGCGATAACGGTCTCTTCTTTGTGCGAACGGCCAATATGTTCGCTGACCGCCGGGCTGTTCAGCAAGCTCGCCGCATAGACCGCGCGGGCCGGCATTGCCTTGCGGAGCGCCACGGTGCCGTTTGTCGTCGACAAAACGACCGTTTTCTCCGGGCATACCGTCTGCAAAAACAGCGGCGCGGGCGGATGAAAGCCGGCGATCGTCCTTCCTTCGCTTTCCCCGACAAGCTCATAGCTCCCGCCAGGCAATCGGCGTCCGACTTGCTCCGCTTCGGCAGCGTTGTACACCGGAATGACGGAGCGGGCGCCCGCCGCCAACGCCGCAGTGATCGATGATGTGGCGAGCAAAATATCGAACACAACGGCGACCTTGGCATCGGCGAGCGCAGTTTCATCAATGTCTTCTTTGCGCAGCACGACATGCACTTTCGTCATCATGCGCCTCCCCGCCCCGCCAGCTGCCATGCATGCTGAATGAGCGCCTCGACAAACTGGTTGAAATGGCGAAACCGCTCGTCGTTCGTCTGGCCGCGGCGATAGCGGTAATAAATTTGCTGGCAAATGACCGCTAATTTAAAGTAGGCAAACGTTAAATAAACGTGTATATCGGACACATCACGGCCGCTTTTTTTGGCATATGCCTCAATAAACTGTTCGCGCGTGTAAAAACCAGGCCGAACGGTGACCGGCGCGCGGCCAAACCCGTGTTTGACAAGCGGCGGATCATCCTCCTCAATCCAATAGCTCATCGCCACCGCCAAATCGGCCAGCGGATCGCCAACGGTCGACATTTCCCAATCGAACAAGCCGACCATTTTCGTCACATCGTCTTTGGCAAACAAAGCGTTGTTCAGCTTAAAGTCGTAATGGATGACCGTCGCCTCTCGCTGCGGCGGAATATGGGACGCCAGCCATTTCATAAGCGCTTCGGCCTCCGGGATATCATCCGTTTTCGCCCGTTCGTAACGTTGGATCCATCCGTGCACTTGCCGTTCCATAAACCCATCCGGCTTTACCATCTGAACGAGGCGTGTGTTCGTATAATCAATTTGATGGATACGGACAAGCGTCTCGACCATCGTCTCAGAGATGCCACGGCAAACGTCTTCTGTCGGGATGACGCCATCGGGAAAATCACTGTCAATCACGACGCCATGCCGCCGCTCCATGACGAAAAACGGACTGCCGATCACCGATTCGTCTTCACAAAAATAGAATGGTTTCGGCGCCAACGGGAACAGCGGATGGATTTCAGAAAGCCACGTGCTCTCCCGCTTCATATCGTGCGCTTTCGGCGGCACCGGGCCGAACGGCGGCCGGCGCAGCACCGCCTCCCACTCCCCACAGCGGAGCAAATACGTCAAATTCGACCGGCCGGCGGAAAATTGCTGGATCTCGAGCTCCCCATCCGGCATGTCCGGCAGCACCGTTCGCAAAAACTTGGCCAGCTTCCCTGCCGGCAGTTCTTCCCCCTTGCGCACTGGAATAATCGCTGTCATCTCCCTCTCCCCCTTGGTCAACAATTCAAGCGCGCCATTGCCGCCGCACGAACAGCATCCATCGACACACCTCGGATCAAACTTGTTTGTCTCTCTTTTCACTCGGCTTTCGAGACAGACGGCGCGTTCATGCCATCAAGCAGGATCTCCACCATCTGCTTCGCCACCTCGGCATCGGTCAGCTCGCCGTCCGGACGAAACCATTGGTAGCTCCAATTGGCCGCCCCAAGAACGGTAAGCGTGGCGATCGATGGTGACAAATCGCAGCGCAGTTCACCGCTTTTCATTCCTTCCTCAATCAACGACTGCAGCCGATAGCGGAACAAATCGCGCTTTTCTTTTACTTTCTGTAAATGCTCTTCATTCAAATGCTTCATTTCACGAAAAAAAATACGCGCTTCCCGTCCCTGCCGTTCGACATTATGGATGAGCATGAAGACGATGTCATACAGTCGTTCCCGCACCGAGCGCTGTGTATCGCTTATAATCCGCTCCTCTTCGTCCAGCAGCCATTCAATGTAGCGAAGGTGAATATCCATCAACAGTTCTTCTTTGCTTGTAAAATAGTAATAAAACGTCCCTTTTGTCACCCCGAGGGCGTCAACGATGTCTTGGATCGATGTTTCGCTGAACCCATTTTGTTCAAACAGCTCAATGCTGGCAGCCATAATTTTCTCCTTCATGTTTTTACACCTCTTGCCTAAAATGTAGTCGCTGCCAGCTATTGTACCATAAAACGGCCAAGCCTGCTTCGGACTTGGCCGAAAGCCCTCTGTTATTGCGGGCGGGACGCCTCTTCACGCAAGGCGCGGCGCAAAATTTTCCCGACGTTCGTCTTCGGCAGTTCGGCACGGAACTCGACAATGCGCGGCACTTTGTACGCCGCTAAGTTTTTTCGGCAATGGGCAAGAATTTCTTCTTCGCTTGCCTGCATTCCATCTTTTAAAACGATAATCGCCTTCACCGTTTCGCCGCGATACGGATCAGGCACACCAACTGCCGCCGCCTCTCTCACCGCTGGATGTTCGTACAACACCTCTTCAATTTCACGCGGATAAATGTTATAACCGCCGGCGATGATCAAATCTTTTTTCCGGTCGACAATCGTCACATACCCTTCCTCGTCAATCGAAGCCAAATCGCCAGTGTACAGCCAGCCATCGCGCAGCGCCACGGCCGTTTCTTCCGGCATGTTCCAATACCCTTTCATCACTTGCGGTCCACGGATAATCAGCTCGCCGACTTCTCCTGGCGGCAATTCCTGCGTGCCGGTCGCCACGTCGACGACTTTGTACTCCGTCAACGGCATGCCAATGCCGACCGTACCTGGCTTGCGCGCCGCAAATGGCGGATTGCAATGCGTCACCGGCGACGCTTCGGACAAGCCGTACCCTTCAAGGACGACCGCCCCAGTTTTCGATTCAAAATCGCGCATCAATTCAAGCGGCATCGGCGCGCTGCCGCTGTTGCACGTTTTGATGCTGCTGATGCCGTACTGTTCGACGCCCGGCGTATTGGTAATCGCGACGTACATCGTCGGCACTCCCGGAAACACGGTCGGCTGTTTGTCGCGGATCGTCTCGAGCACTTCTTTCAGCTCAAAGCGCGGCAGCAAAATGTTTTCCGCCCCCTGGTAAATGGCCAAGTTCATTCCCGACGTCATCGCGAACACATGGAACAACGGGATGACGGTTAAATACCGCTCTTTGCCGAGCTCAAACGTTCCTTTGAAAAACTCGGCGCATTGCAGGACGTTGACGAAAATGTTGCGGTGGGTGAGCATCGCCCCTTTGGAGCGCCCCGTCGTTCCTCCCGTATATTGCAATACAGCGACGTCGTGCATCGGCTCGATCGGCACCGGGCGCACCACTCCGCTTCCTGCGGCAAGAAATTTGTCAAACGTGACATCTCCTTCCGCGAGCGCAACGGACGGCGGCGCGCCAAGGCTGACGGTGACCGCCTGCTCGACGGCTGTTTCCCCTCTGACGGCAGCGAGGCGCGGATAAAGCGGTTCATAAATGACAATCATCTTGGCGCCGGAATCTTTGAGCAAATAGGCAAGTTCGCGCTCAACAAGCATCGGGTTCACTTGGGTGACGATAGCGCCCGCCTGCAAAATGCCGTAATAGGCGATGACATATTGCGGGCAGTTCGGCAGCATAATCGCGACGCGGTCCCCTTTTTGTACGCCGCGCGCCTGCAGGCTTGAGGCAAAGCGGTTGACCGCGGCCGCGAGCTCGGCATAGGTGATCGTCTTATCGTAAAATGTCAACGCCGGCTGGGAGCCGAATTCCCCCGCCCGTTCCTGGAGCACATCGCATACCGTTTTGTCTGGAATATCGATGTAAAACGACACATGCTCCGGATAAAAAGGCAAAGCCCGTTTTTCGCTCATTTCGTCTCCCCCTTTTCTCGTTAAATGCCGGTCGCATGGCTGCCGCCGTCAACGACTAACAGCGCACCGGTGACAAACGCAGACGCCGGCGAGGCGAGAAACAGAACGGCGCCTTTTAAGTCATCCTCGCCGCCAAAGCGGCCAAGCGGCGTATGCTCGAGCACTTTTTGCCCCACTTGCTCGAGGACAACTCTTGACATTTTCGTCGGGAAAAAGCCCGGCGCCACCGCATTGACGCGAATGCCGTGCTTCCCCCATTTTGCTGCTAGGTCCCTCGTAAACGTAATGACCGCCCCTTTGCTCGTGTTGTAGCCGATCGTATTTAAAATGTCCGGGTGCGTGCCGCCAAGGCCGGCGACGGAAGCGATGTTGATGATGGCGCCGCCCGTTTGCTTCTCAATCATCACCTTGCCGGCCGCCTGGCTCATGAGAAACGTGCCGGTTACATTGACGTTCATCACCTTTTGCCATGCTTCAAGCGGCATCTCTTCGACCGGCGCTCCCCACGTCGCTCCGCTGTTGTTCACCAAAATATCGATGCCGCCAAACTCCTTCACCGTCGTTTCGACGACATGTTGGACATCATCCGGGTTCGTCACATCACACTTTAGCGCCAATGAACGGACGCCCAGCTGTTCCAACTTTTCTTTCACTTGCTCGCACGCCTCCACTTTGCGCGAGCAGACGACAACGTTCGCCCCCGCTTCGGCGAGGCCGACGGCGATTTGCTCGCCGAGCCCGCGCCCGCCGCCGGTGACGATGGCGGTTTTTCCTTCGATTTTAAACAAGTCCAACACATGCATAAACGCCACTTCCCCTCCCTTTATTGTTCATATGGACGCAACTCAAGCTTGGCTACTTGCTCTTTATGCACCTCATCCGGCCCGTCGGCCAACCGGAGCGTGCGCGAGTTCGCCCACATGGCAGCAAGCGGAAAATCGTTGCTCACCCCGGCGGCTCCGAACGCCTGAATGGCGCGGTCGATCACTTTTAAGGCGACATTCGGAGCGACAACTTTAATCATGGCAATTTCTTTGCGCGCCGCTTTGTTGCCGACCGTATCCATCATGTACGCTGCCTTCATTGTCAACAGGCGCGCTTGCTCGATCTCAATGCGCGACTGAGCGATCCAATCGCGAATGACGCCATGGTCCGCAAGCCGCTTGCCGAACGCCACCCGCGACTGCACGCGCCGGCACATAAGCTCAAGCGCCCGCTCCGCCGCTCCAATCAAGCGCATGCAATGATGGATCCGCCCCGGACCGAGCCGCCCTTGGGCGATGGCAAATCCTTTCCCTTCTCCCCAAATGATGTTCTCTTTCGGCACCCGCACGTTGTCATACGTAATCTCCGCATGCCCGTGCGGCGCATGGTCAAAGCCGAACACCGGCAGCATCCGTTCGATTTTCACCCCCGGCGTATCAAGCGGAACGATGATCATCGACTGCTGCTCATGCTTCGGGGCATCCGGATTCGTTTTCCCCATCACAATGGCGACTTTGCAGCGCGGGTCGCCGGCGCCGGACGACCACCATTTCCGCCCGTTGATGACGTATTCGTCCCCGTCGCGGACGATGGAAGCGCGAATGTTCGTCGCATCGCTTGACGCGACGTCCGGTTCGGTCATCGAAAAGCAGGAGCGAATTTCTCCGTTCAAGAGCGGGATGAGCCATTTCCGCTTTTGTTCTTCTGTTCCATAGCGGACGAGTACTTCCATGTTGCCGGTATCCGGCGCATTGCAGTTGAACACTTCCGGAGCGATGAGCGAACGGCCCATAATTTCGCAAAGCGGCGCGTATTCGACGTTCGTTAAGCCGGCTCCGTATTCGCTGTCCGGCAAAAACAAGTTCCAGAGCCCTTCTTTTTTCGCTTTTTCCTTCAGCTCTTCGATGATGGGCGGCACCCCTGACCATCTTGACTCTTGGGCGTTCAGCTGCTCCTCATACACCCTTTCGTTCGGATAAATGTACTCTTCCATGAAAGCGCTTAATTTTTTGATCAACTCTTGGACTTTCGGCGAATAGGAAAAGTCCATGTCATCCCCTCCTTGTATACTAACCGGTTAGTATGTTCCCTTTATTTCTACTATACCTCGACCAGAAGAAATATTCAATATTTTTTGATAAATATATCTCACATTCAAAAAAAGAGAGGACGAATCCGCCCCCCATGTCACTGTCTGATATAGCGTTTGTACAATGCTTGCGTGCCGCTGTTTTCCTCACCGGCTTGCGCCAGCTCCTCATACATTTGTTTGGCGAGCGCCAGCCCTGGCAGCGGCAAGTTCATGCGCTCTGCTTCTTCAAGCGCAATTTTCATATCTTTAATGAAATGCTTGATGTAAAACCCCGGAGCAAAATCGCCTGACAACATGCGCGGCGCCAAGTTGCTCAGCGACCAGCTGCCCGCCGCCCCTTTGGCGATGCTTTCCAACACTTTGAATGGATCAAGACCAGCCCGCTTCGCATACGCCATGGCCTCGCAAACGCCGATCATATTGGTGGCGATGGCAATTTGGTTGCACATTTTCGTATGCTGGCCGGCTCCAGCTCCTCCTTGCCGCACGATGTTCGTGCCAAGCCGCTCGAGAATCGGCTTGCACGCCAAAAAGACGTCCTCATCACCGCCGACCATAATCGTCAACGTTCCTTCGCGCGCACCGATGTCACCGCCGGACACCGGGGCGTCCAACGCGTGAATCCCTTTTTGCTTGGCTGCTTCATAAATGGACTTTGCAAGCGTCGGCGTTGACGTCGTCATATCGATGACATACGTTCCCGGCCGCGCATTCTCCAAAATGCCGCCTTCGCCGAAATACACTTGCTCGACATCGTGAGGATAGCCGACCATCGTGATGACGACATCCGCCTCCCGCGCCAAATCAGCGACCGTTTCCTTCCAAACCGCCCCTTCCTGAAGCAAGTCTTCCGCCTTTTCTTTTGTGCGTGTATAGACGAGAAGCGGATAGCCCGCCTTCAGCAAATGGCGCGCCATGCTTTTTCCCATGACGCCAAGGCCGATAAACCCGATCGTTTTCAACGCTGTCCTCTCCCTTCTTGTCCGTTTGGCCGCAAGCGCCCAGCGATCTGCCCACCACCTGCGCTTCGCTTAGCAGCGGAGGCTTCTTTCGAAAATCGTTAAATCGCTTTGACCATGCCGCCGTCGACGATCAACGCTTGTCCGGTGACGTACGAGTTCGCTTCGGACAATAGAAAGACGACGACGTTCGCAAATTCTTCCGGCGTCCCGTAGCGGCCGAGCGGAATGGCGCTTTTCATGCGCGCTTCCATTTCCTCTTTTGTAATGCCAAGCTTTTCGGCGTTCACCTTATCTAAAAAGGCGACGCGTTCTGTCGCAATCCGCCCGGGAGCGACGGTGTTGATCAAAATGTTGTCCCGCGCGAATTCCGTCGCCAACGTTTTCGTCAGCCCGACAATCCCGGTGCGAAACGTGTTCGACAAAATCAAGCCCGGAATCGGTTCTTTGATCGATGACGAAGCGATGTTGACAATTTTGCCGCCGTTTTTCTTTAAATATGGCAGCGCTTCACGAATCAGCCGAATGTAGCTCAATAAATTGAGCTCAAACGCATATTGCCAGTCTTCGTCGCTCACCGTTTCAAACGTTCCCGCCGGAGGGCCGCCGGCGTTGTTGACGAGCAAATCGATCGTCCCAAACGTTTCGACCGTTTTGGCGACCAGCTGGCGGATGTCTTCCGCCTTCGTCACATCTGCACGCGTGTAGGCGACGCGTCCCTTATGCAGCCCATTCAACTCCTCGGCTGCTTCCTGCAGCTTTTCTTCGTTCCGGCTCGTGATCATCACGTTTGCTCCTTCGAGCACAAGCGCCCGGGCGACCGCTTTGCCGAGCCCTTGGCTTGAGGCGGCGACCAGCGCCGTTTTTCCGGCTAATCCGTACTCCATTGCCATCCCCCCCGAAAAATAGTCATATCAAGTAAACAATATTCGCGTTTGTTCGCCGTTTTCCTTCTTTTTTCGTTCACGAAAAAAGCGATCCGCTGGGCGAATCACTTTTTTCCTTCCATGAGAGAGCGAAACCGCTTCATTCCTTCCTCGACAGCAAGGGAGTCGACGTGAAACGGGTCGGGGTTGGCCGCCCGCATCGGATCGGCGTCAATCCGTACACCGATTGCCTTGGCGCCGTCGGCAGTTGCATCGTTGATGATGCTTTCGCGGGCGCCGTCACGGTGAAAGGAATGTGGATGGTCGTTTCGTCCGCGTTCCGGCATCAATGGTTCCCTCCCTCTAGAAATGTTGATTTATCAAGGCTTTTCGGCCCCTCAGGGGTGTCCAAAAAATATTTTTCGACAAAATCTCTTACATCCTTTTTCAGTT